>JALUTL010000283.1:0-8434 GCA_027016475.1 Candidatus Heimdallarchaeota archaeon | reverse complement strand
ATATGATACAACCAAAGGCCACCAATCAGTAATCCAACGCCAACTGACGCAAGAAATGCGAAGCGACAAGGTGGATTATCCAACCTTTGAGATTGAAAATACACCAACGTCAGAGAAAGTAGGATTGCGAAAATCACTGCAACACCCACACCAACGGAAATTTTGGTTGAAGATTTCCAGAACAGAAAAACAGCCAAAGGGATTCCGACTGCACTTTTCAACAACACATCATTTTTTCCCTTAAGAAATGGAAAAGCAAAGAACATGACCATTGTGATTGCATATCCGGAAATTTTGGTCAGCGGGGCCATTGAAAATGAGACAATGACAAAAATAATGTTTGACAATCTCCCGTCCGAATTCTTTTGCAATCGTAGGTAATAGAGAAATGCAGAAGAATAGTAGAATGCGATCGGCAAATCCTGATAGAACGCGTATTCATAAACCATGAAATAAGTAAGAGGGAGTGTCAAAATGATGAAAGATGCAATAAGAGCAACGATCCTATCCTGATCCAATTCCAAAACAATTTCGTATGTAATCCCCATTAGACCTGCAACGAAGAGAACGGGGATGATGTGAGGATAAAATCCTTTTGTAATGTAGAACACATAGGTAAAAAGAAGGCTATTCACTGGGGGTTTGAATGGGTAGATGAAGTTCAGAGGATTTGGTGTTGCAGGAATGTCATCAGAATAATAAAAAAACAATGAGTTGGGAATATAGACATGAAGGGCATCCCACCCTCTAGCAGGTGAAATCACGCTTAAAAAGAGGTATTCAATGATGATGATCATTATGCCATACCTTAGTATTCTGTAGAACGTAAGGTTATAGACGAAAAAATAAGCCAAACGATCCCTTCTGGAAAAAGAACTGCTAGATGATAAAACTTGATCCATTAATGGCTCTGTCTCCTCCATCTTTTCTTCAAGCCTTTCAAAGGAGGAAGGTAAATGGAGAACTATTCCAACTATCCACTTCAATGCAATAAGCAACGACATTGCAAAGTATGCATAGGCGACATAAAACAGCTTACCTTCAGCAAAAAGAGCAACCAATACAGATGGAACTGTTATCAAAAAGCTACCAAGGAGGAGAGATTCAATGAATGTCTTGTTGAATTCTTTGCTCACTTTGCTTTTTTTTGCCAACATGCTTCTTGCGAAATAACCATTAATCAAAATTGACAATGGTCCCAAGAGCATGTACTGCAACATAATACAATCAAACTGAAGTTGTTTTGAGTATATAAAATTTTATGGAAAAATACCCGAAATTCTTGTGTGAATTCATATTCTAATGACACATGATTCTAGAACATCCTTGGCATCCTCTGCTTTCTGCTGATGGACTTCGAGAAAGACCACTACCCGGTCTGCCAATTCCTGTTTACAGGGGCCACACATCAGGGCTCCACTCTTGCAATCATCCCACCGTTTTTTCAGCGCCTCATCATCATCTTCGAAAGAGGTTCGATACCATGCAAACACATTGCATTTTTCAGGTTCTCCTCCGAGTCTTTTTTGTTCTTCTATGGTGGCTCTTCCACCTGTGAATGCGCGTTTGACTTTTTTCACAACGGATTTTGCTGAATCTGTTGTAAACACTGTAGTATCGGGTTTGCTAGCACTCATTTTGCCCCCCTCCTCCAATCCGGGAATAAATTCAGAATGAAGAGCAACAGGCTTGTAGTATCCCATTTTTTCGGCAATGTCCCTAGTTGCTCTCCAATAAGGATCCTGATCGATTCCTGCCGGAATGAGCACCGGTATCTTTCTTCCATGAAGGACTGAAGGATAGAAGCATGGAGCGGCCTGCATGGCCGGGTGGAATATTAGGCCAATGTTAGTGCTTTCCGTGAAGCCGAAAATCGCCTTTGCGGTCGAAAATGTAATTCTTCTTGAGATTTCTGTTGCCAGCCTTCTGAATTTTGGCCCGGCTTCCGAATCAATTATGAATTTCGTCTTTTCAGGATTAAATCCAACTGCCAATATGTCCAACGCATTTTGATATGCATATTGCGTGGTCTCTTCATAGGATTTTTCACGATCTATAAGGAATTTTTCGTCATCTGTCAATTGGAAATAGAGTTCGACATCAAAGGTATCCTGCAACCATTTGGTGAACTGCCATGGAACCAGATGCCCGATATGGGTATTTCCGCTTGGCCCCCGACCAGTGTACAGTGCAAAGTCGCCGCCTTTCTCTATATGGTCAAGCAACCAATCAAAATCCCTGTGGGAGAATACAATCCCTCTTCTGATCATGGGATGCAACGGCTGCTTGATGTTTTTTTCAAGACGCTGTTTCAGATCATTTGTAAACGGTTGTGTTCCAAACTCTTCAATCAACTTCTCATAATTGATCCGTCCACGAACTTCCCAAGGTGTAACTACAGTTTCCTCTAGTTCATCCATTAAAATCACCTTTCAGACGATGGGATAGGCTAGCATTGAAAAAAAGCCTTTCGGTACGTGTCATTGCCATTCCAATTGCATCGTCTCGATCGACCTTTTGTTTGGTTCTTTCTAAATGTATCGGTGAAATCATCTTTGATTGAAGTCATTATGGCACAGCAAAAACATTGCGAGACGGGCAGCTACGCTTTGTGATGCTCCAGTAGGATCAAATTGAGGGTTCAGTTCAACGATATCCATTCCGTCATACCTTGGTAGGAGGTCAAGAATTTGGAATATTTCTCTGGGAGTCAGGCCCAGAGGTTCCGGATTCCCAACACCTGGAACAAAGGCAGGGTCAAATACATCCATATCGACAGTCAAGTAAAGCCCTTCAAAAGATGGAAGAAGATCTTTTATCTCATTGACAGCATATTCAATGATGTGTTTCCTCCAAATAAAGGAAAAATACTGTCTGATGCCATTTTCGGTTGCAAATTGCTTCTCTTCTTTTGTTATACCTCTTAGCCCGATTTGAAACAAATGTTCCCCTCCGACCTTCTCAACTAAGCGTCTGGCGACACATGCATGTGACCAGTGATTTCCGTTATAGGAATCCCTCAAGTCTGCATGGGCGTCTAACATAATGAACAAATGATTTTTGAACCTGTTCGCAACTGCTGCAGTCACGGTGTGTTCACCACCGAGCATAAGAGGTGTTTTGGAAGTGTAGGTGTTCATTAAGGTCTCAATTTTTCTGAAAAGATCTTCTCTGTTTTCAAATATGATATCACCAAAATCATGGACAAAAACATCTGCAATATCTGACCATGTATAGATGTCAACGGGCTCCAAGTTGGAGGCCATCTTGCGAATTTCGAGAGGAGCATCACCGCAACCGCTTCTAAAAGATGCTGTTTCGTCCAACGGGGCGCCGACCACAAAATGGTCTGCCACATCGAGGCTGGCATTGAATCCCCCTAAAGGAATATCTGTTGGTTCCAACCAATCAAGAGCCATAAGATTTGCTATGATTCTATCTAAATAATCTTTCTTCTTCTGGCCGGTTAAGGTTTCGAGCACTATATTCAGGTATTGGAACGTCCACTGGTTCATATTGAACGTTACGTATCAGCACAAATGGAATGCCTTCCGAACTTTCGCCTTGGGCCAATTCCGCTGCTGATGCCAATTCATCTGCAAGCGCGATTATGGACACTTTCATTTCATATCCGAACAAATCTTTTCTTCCGATATAGCTCCGAGTTGGCTTCATTCCTGCGACACCAATTGCAATATTTGCAGCATGCCGTCTCAATGCCCGTCCAACAGTATCAGAAATGATTACCGCCACGTCAAGATCCAGCTCTTCCTTGATTTTTTGTTTTACTGTCCATGCCAACCCATCAGGATCAGGAGGGACTACTACAATTTTGCCGATGCCAGCATTAGATTCATCGATTCCAGCGTTTGCGCATGTCACACCTGCGTAATTGTCGGCAATGATCACGTTTCTTCCTACTTTGACGATTTTTGTGCTATGTTGAATTATCGCCTCAACTTTTCGCGGATCCTTATTGGTTTGGGCTGCCAATTTGTTTGCCAATCCAGAAGGCACAAATTGATCTACAGAAAAACAGTGTCCCAATACCCGCGAAAAGGGAGTATGGGCACACACCAAGATGTCTCCATTCCTGGCATTTTCCTTGAGCGATGCCATCAAGTATTGCCATAACTCCACTTCAGAAGTGAATATTGGCGCATGTTTCAATGGAATTATTTCAATGGGCTTTTCCACATGTTTGACTAAAAGTTCAATGTAAAAAGATGTTTTTAGTGCTTTTTCTTTTCTATTTTAAATACAGGCGGGTTGATCTTTTCTTTTCCGCATTCAGGGCATCTTGATGGGGTCTTGATGTGTGAGGAATCAAAAATGAAGTTGCAAAACTCACATGTAGGTCTCTGAACAAGCAATTCATACTCGGGATCATTACGGATAGAGGTTCGAATATGCTTGATATCTTCTTCGATGGCACTAGCCGGCCGTTCAAACGCAATGGCAAGGTCATTTACTGTTGCTGGTCTATTTTTCAAAAAATTGATGATCTCTGCTCGTGTCATCCTAGAAAATTAAGATGTGGAATCATATAAATTGTGACTTTGGCATCTGAAACATTGTTGAAATTTGCTCAATATTTGTAGTTTCTTTCTTCTTTTGGCTCCAAAGGACATCCAGTTGCAAGAGCAAGCCTGTTGACGAAATTGAAATAGGAAATTATAAGAATGATGTTCAGAATAGCCCTGTCAGACAGCCCAGCTTTTTTTAATTTTTCAATATTGTTCGATGTCACACTATAGGGCCTGTTTGTCAGTAGTTCTGCAAATTGAACCAGCTTCCATTCCATGTCATTTATTCCAGCTCCGGTTCCCAACAACAAAATTTGATCAGGATTTGGTGCAGTTGGCCAATGTACCAACAATGCCTCATAATGATGAGTAATGCAATATTTGCAGGCGTTGAGAAAACTGACAATTGTGGCGATTAGCTCCTTAGTCCTTCTAGTCAATTCGTCATCTTCATTGTACATTATCGCCATGTAAAGATCCAAATGGGCCTTGATGACATCTGGCATCAAACTTTGGGACTGATGAATATTTGCAACTGATTTCCTTGAGGAGGATACTCTCTTGTACATCCTTTTTAGAACAGGATCTTCCGCCATATTTGGCGGGACAAAATGGATGAAACTTTTATTGGGTGGATCGTGTATTCGTTTGTTGATGTCGCTTACGAGTTGTGAGTATTCCATAATTTAGGTTTGATGATTTCAATATAACAGTTTTCTAACTCGATCAGGAGCATTCATTTATGTTGCCAAGATTTCCAATAATCTTCAATTAGGGCTTCGCCAAGCTCTTTTGAGATATTCAATGGTCTTCGGGCATCGATCATGACAGCATACTCGTCAGTCATCGGCTTGTCCTGCTTGAACATTCGTTTCAGTGCATTTGGATGAGGGCCGTGCGTAAATCCGCCAGGATGGAAGCTGATGTACCCTTCGTTTACATTGTCCCTACTCATAAAGTCTCCTTCGTGATAAAAGATGACCTCGTCGTATTCTACATTGGAATGGAAGAAAGGAATTTTCAATGCATCCTCTGATGTCTCGTAAGGTCTGGGCACAAAACTGCAAACAACAAAGCCATTGCTGATCCATGTGGTGTGGACACTGGGAGGGAGATGATATCTGTGCGAATTGACGGGACGGAAGTCCTTGATAGACAATTTGAATGGTGTTACATCACCTTTCCAACCTATGACATCAATTGGGTTGTGAGGATGTGTATAATGGGTATATTGGCCTTGACGCTTATATCTGACAACCCATTCCTTGTTGTCCTCTATTGGCTGAGGTTCTGGAGTGACTAGCATTGCCGGATCAAACAGGGCTGTTGGCCCCAACATGCCCCTATCTGGTATTTGGATCTCTTCTGTGCTCTCAATCAAAAGGAAGTGATTGTCTTTTGTTTCGGGAACCAGTCTATAGATTGTCCCTCGAGGAATTACAATGTAGTCACCTCGGTCAAACTCAAGCGGACCATATATTGTTTCCATCACCCCCTTGCCTCTATGAACAAACCAAATGTCATCTGAATCAGTAGATTTATAGTAAAATGGCATTGGTTCAGTTCTCATTGAAATCCGAATTTTCAAATCTGAATTTTCCATTATTGTAATTGGTGAACCCCATGGGTCTGTCTTGTCTGTTGGCACCGCCTTGTTTGAATCAATCATGTATGGTTTGAAAGGGCCATCGATTTTTGTGAAATCTGTAGGAGGATTGAGATGATAGAGATGGGAAACCTTCCCAAAAAACCCTTGCCGTCCATGTTCATGTTCATAAGTTGGGACACCATCAATCTTCTCAAACCCAGCATGGGCCTGCCGGACAGTTTTTCCTTTAATCAAGGGAAACACGGAGAGAAACCTGTTTTTGTCAACCATAAGACGGTCTTGTCATCGGTAAACTTAAGGATTTTCTGTGGGGATTCAGTAAATGCAAACTTGAATAGTTCTTTGAATGGGACAGTGCATTTTATTCCTTTCTTGGGTTGAAACATACCGACACTTTTAATTAAACAGGAACGTATGAAAGTTTGTAACTAAGAGTCGTGATGATTATGGCAAGAATACCAGACAAAATCAAAGTTTATTGCAGGAAATGTCAGACGCACACTGAAGGGAAGGTAAAACAGGAAAAGGGTGGACGAAGATCAGGTGGGTTGAATTGGAGCCACAGGAGACAGAAACACCGAAGAAGAGGACACGGTAACTTGGGGCGCTATTCAAAGAGACCAGTTACGCAAACAAAAATGGCATCGAAAACAAGCAAAAAGATCGATTTGAGGGTGACCTGCCCAGAATGTGGAAAGATTGCAGTGATCAACAGGCCTCGAGCTAAAAGATATGAAGTTTTCAGGAAAATCTGACACTTTTTTTCATACTTTAGATATTTCAAGAGAGTTCCTTTGCATAATTATCTAATATTTCCTTCCCAGCTTTTTCAAACAGCCTTTTCATTCTGAAAACGTGAAATATGAGTTTTCCCAAAAGTCCGTACTTCATTTCAAAGTCAAAGCGCAATAGTATTTCACAGGCATTTTCTCCTAAAGGAACGACTTTCCAAGTTCCTCTCATTGTTTTTAAGGGATATCTCCTAGGATTTCCCCTATCATCCTGCATTGAATGCGGATCAACAATTGCAATGTATTCCATATCGCCTTCAACTATTGTCTCTGTCCAGTTACGAGATAAATTGGCATTGTAGCATCTTCTTCCATTTTCAGTTTTTTCGATTTTCCCAATCGAACTCGTAAACTTGGAATAGGTTAGTGGATTTCCAAATACTTTCCACACATCCGATGCGTTTCTGCTTATTGTTCTTCTAGCTTCGTAGTGCATCATAATAAAAATCCTAAACAGATTAATAAATGTTAAGTTTATTTTACATGAGCAACATTCGCCAATATGATTTATCCTTTGTCTGCTAAGTTTTTATATACAAAAAGGTCATCGCGGTTATGGAGTTCATTGCAATCAACCCAAAAGCACTTTCTCAAGCCACAGAAAGCAGGGAGACAAGATTCCTTGCATTTGAGGATGAACTGCTATTTGGTCTTCAGATGTATTTTGCGGGATTTAGTCTACTGCCAGTGGACAAACAGGAAGTTGACGATGAAGAGATCCTGCTCCAGCACAAATTTTTGGTTAACCTGAACCAAACAATGGCCTATGACACAGTGGAAATCTTTCCTGAAGTTCTAAAAGAAAGAGCTATTTTGGATAGGTTCAACGTTTCCATCAAGGAATTCAAATCAAACCCTGAATTTACAACTGAGCATCTTGCAGACAGTTTTGATGAAATAATTTTGGAATATCTTGAGTTGCCGCCAAATGTTCTCAAGATTGTCCAAGAAATGGCCATACTAATCCTTCTCAGGTTTGCCTATCTTCACAATCGAATGGAAATAGAATTGGCGGTTAAGGAACAAAGAAGCCCAGAACTGTATTCACTTCATTTGCGGGTGTTTACCAAAGAGAACAGTCGAGGCGACCAATGCAAGCTTATTGATTTAACATTTACTCAAGATGAGATACACAAAAAAGCAATCTTGCAAGCCATGGAACAGGAAGGCTATTTGTATGCCATACGAAAAATGGATGACACAGAAATATTCATCTATTTCAGACCAAGTTCACAGCCGTATGTCGACGTCGACAGTTCAGCCTTGTTCAAGTGCTATGTAAACAAGTATTCCTTTGCAGAATTGGATTTTTTGCAATTCGATGATGAGGCCAGTGAACGACTGTACAATTTATTTGCCAAAAGAAAAGTCCTGCAAACATTTAAGCCAAGAAAAATTGATTTGGATGGTTTGAATGAAGACATAGTCAAAAGAAAGCTTTCGACGGCCTATTTTGAGAGTGAAATTCTTTCGGATCATACAAAATTCCAAGATGCCTGCAATAAAGC
>JALUTL010000282.1 GCA_027016475.1 Candidatus Heimdallarchaeota archaeon | reverse complement strand
TCTGAGAAAAGATAGTGTTTTGCGAACTTCAATGGTTTTACAACATAAATCATCTTCATTGTAAGAATAATTTTAAAAAAAGCAAGTGGATGGCTTTTGAAAAATTTCAATGTTGTTTTTAAAGTCCCAGTATGAGGAATAGAAGATAGAAGGACTGCTCCGGATGCCTGATATTTCTCTAAATATTTTTGGACAATAAACCCACCCATAGAATGACCTATGAGGATTGGATGACGGTCAAATTGTTCAGTAACCGAACGAACGTTTTTGACATAGTCCTTTATTCTTGTAAACCTGAAAAAACGCTTTTTAGGACTATTACCATGGCCAATTAGACTTAGGGCATAACATTTAAACCCGTGTTTATCAAAATAAGGTAAAAACGTTTCCTCCCAGCACCAGGCGCCATGCCACATTCCATGGATAAAAAGCAAAGGCGTTTCATATCGTATTAGATCAGGAATATAGGATATTAATTCTAAATCAGTATGTATTTCTGTTTCAGAAGTTCTTGGCATAATTAAGACCTATTTTAATGATGATTATTACCAAAACTGAAAATTTTCTAAATTTATTAGAAATGAAGACCTAATTCTATGTTATTTTATTTTGTTTGTAGGTAAATATTAGTTTTTCTCTGTTGGGTCATTACGCTTATCATCAAAACAAGACAAAATTCAGGAGTTGAATAAGAAAAAATGGCATTCGATTGAAATAATATAGAAATAGAAAAGAGGCATAGAGAAGAAAAATGAAAAGTAAAGAATTTACAAACATTCTACTCTTAGGTCACCCATGATCGGGCAGCGAATAATGAGATCATTGTAAATACGATCATGTAACCAACCAAAGGTGCCATGATTTTGTAGGACCTACGCATGTCTTTCATACCGAATTTCTTCAAGGTAGTTTTATAAGCAGCGAACACAGCATAAGACAGTCCCAAGAACAAGATACCGATACGGAAAAAGAAAGTAAAATCAGCGGTGAACAGGTTAGGGAATTCCATGTCTCTGGTGAGATAGAACAAGGGGTTGAGGAAGTAAATTAGAGCAATTGGGAATGTTATTGGGTTGTTTAGTAAAACTTCGCCGGTCTCTTTGTTCCAGATAGGGAACCCCATGAATTCACCACCAAATGGATCCATAAGGATTTTTATAGCTGAAGGGGCATGGTCAAAAAGTCTGACAAGCCAAAACGCAGCGTGTGTTACCAGTCCGATGGGGATGATCGCGTAAGCAAATGTAGTGAACATGTCTTTTAATGTGACTTTCTTAACATCTCCGAGTTTCATTGCAATCCATGAAGCCAAAAAGAACAATCCAATAGGCATTAGAAAGGCTGCAAGGGCAAACCATGCAACTAATACTATGTAATCACCAATAAATTGGGGGACTCCAAGTGCTTCTGCAATAGCCGGACCTGCTGGGGTAATTATTGAGGAGATCTCAGGGGCTGCTGGTAAAACTATAGCTAATGTAATTCCTACAAGAACAGCTGCGAGTGATGCTTCGTCAAATGTTTTCTTTCTCTTCAAAAATAAGTCAAGGCCTGGTGGACGGACAGCAATGTGAATGTTATCATTTCTGCAAGATTTGATACATTCTGTACAGATGATACAGCCAAGATTTGATTCCATAACCATAGTGAATTCGCCCATAGGACAGGCATAACCAGCGCTCCATTCAAAGTTGATTTTCTTGTCCGGTGACATAGCTGAGGTTCCAAATTGTTCAGGACGGCCTCTTAGGCAGTCTTTGGTCTTGCAATTTGAACAAACTGCCATGTCCTTGTTTCGTAATTCGACTGCTCCAGCTGAACCGTATGTTCCAATAATTCCTGCAAGAGGACAGACATACATACAAAATGCGCGTCTTTCATAAACTACTCCAAGAATGACACTCATAGCGATAAGTAGAAATATGAAGAATGCAGTGAATAAAGGATTTACAAACATACCTACTGCGAAATCGAAGATCATAGTTCCGGCGAATAGAATAACAGTAATCCATAATGTCCTCAGTCTTTTCGGGTAGGGCTTTCGTGGGTCTTCTACTTGTCGAAGTGGGGAACCAATTGTTGCTTGAAATATGTAGTCTTTAATTATAAAACCTAGAACAGCGGAGATAACAACACCGAATAGGGTCAATGTAGTCCAAATAAACGCAACTATAGGACCAATAGGGAAAGCATCTTCAATTGCAGTGGTAGCAAATGCTGTCACTACGTGACCTGGGGCATTGGTGAAATAAGCGAGGGTAGCAATAATGAAACCAAGAGGATCAGTAAGAAAATTGAGATTCGTGGGAACTGGGCCGAGAATGAATTCCACGGACTTACCAAAGAATATTACCCCTAAAGCGACCGCGACGACTATTCCTCCAATTATAGCGAAAATGGCGGCAGACATATATCGCATTATCTTAGAAGCGGTTGTTAAATGTTTAGGGAGATGTGCGCGGTGTGCCCACTCGCCGACAGTTCCTAAGGGGCACATTGTGCACCACAAACGGCCTGCCAAAGGAAATGTGAAGATCATTCCAACCCACCAGATATTCCATGTCAGGAAAGTTGCAGCGTTCACGAACCCAGAGTCTGAACGTTGAATGTAGCCACCATAGCCAAACATACCCACAATGACGATCATCAGGAAAAACAAGAAATTAGGAATGGTCAGCGTCGATTGGAACCAGCGCTGTTTGACAAGCCAATTGCCAAATCTGTTATCTGTAAGGGACCATCTCCGGTAAGCGGTGAACCTATCCTTGTTTATGTTTTTATGATCGCTATAGATCATCATATACAAAAATGTCGCCAACCCTACCAGCGTCGGGAATAAAATGATGGTCAAAAACCCTTCGGTAATAAAATCAAGGGCTTTTAACACCTCAATCTTTCCACGAAGTCCTAACAGTGTGAGGTACGCCATGAGAAGCGAGAACAAGATGAGGACGATCGTTGCGGCAGGTTTGTTCAGTATTTCCTGAATTTGAGGGAATCTTACGTCTGAAACATCAAACATTTCTTTTCGTTTCGATTTTAGCATATTAACACTAACTCCAGTGTTTTTTTATTCTATTAGCTTTAATGGGGTTGACTTTATTTAAGCAAACCTAAGTCATCCCAATAAAGACTAATTTGGTTAATTAATTATTTGATTAGCTTTCTTTTTTAATCTATGGGTTATAAAAAATGAAATTGACTTCCGTCAAGTTCTCATTAAAAGGAGGATGTTCTAAATGCGTAAAAGATAAGGATAACAGAGTTTTTATTGCCCCTACCTTATATGGTACGTTTTACTCGTAGATAAAAAACAAGAGTTTGAAGAGATTTTTCATCTTGTTAAAACGGGTCAAGACTCCTTTATACTATGTTTTTTTCTTTTAGCCCGCAAAAATTGTTTATTACAAATTTTGTAGTAAATTTATGA
>JALUTL010000281.1:5433-10473 GCA_027016475.1 Candidatus Heimdallarchaeota archaeon | reverse complement strand
ACACGCCCGTTAATCTATGTGGTAATTTTGGTATAATTATAATTTTGGGTAGTTTCTTTTTTTGTGGGTCAAGATTATGATTGAAAATTGGGATGCTTGAATTTGTGATTTGGATTCTGTGGAGATGGTTTGCGATTTCCAGTTGAAGTTGCTTGCCGGAGATCTGTGTTGATCCGTCCATTTTTGTGAATATTCCGTTTTCCACATCCAAAATTCTAAAATTTTGGAGATATTCCAGCTCTTCCTCAAAGTAGTTTAGAAATTGGTCGAAAGACCCTTTGAAGTAAGTTTTTGGGGTCATCAGTAATCCCGTACGCTTCCGTGACCATTTACAATTACAATGCATCGCTTTCATACTCTCTGTCGCCCAACATTAAGCACCAGATGCTATATTTCATTCCTCAATCATCAGAAGGTGAATTAGATGAAATAAGATTTTTCCCTTTTAATGACAGCTTGAATTGACAGACAGGTACATGATTGTATTTTTCATGCATCAAGTGTTTAAAAGAGCATTCCATGATTTTTCAAAGGTTGTGGCACTCTTTTTCCTCCAAAACAATATTCTCGTTGGTGGGTTCTTATTGCTGACTGTCTTTTTGTTTACCATCAATTACAGAAAACGGATTGTTCTGTCATTTTTGCCACATGCGAACTCGTACTAAAAAAAATGGGGAGAACAAGGATTTATCTGTTGAACAATGTCTTTATGGGGTGTTCTCTTTGGTGTTAGATTCAAAGCAAAGTTTGGAAAAGGTTTAAATTGAACGTTGTTCATTACGGTCATGAAGATTTTTGACCTTCATTTGATTTTAGTTTTCGGCATGTTAATCAGCTCGTCTTTTGCAGTTACTGGTTCGCAGGCGGTGGTTGGATCGCCAATTGCAGTTCCTGATGATGGAATTTCCGGCAAAAATGTCTCCATGGGTTTGTCCACTGGCGCAGATTCTTTTTCATCATCGCAATCTGATACATTCACTGGTTCTTATGTAGATTCATTAAACCATAGTTATTCTTTTTATCGTCCAAATGTGTTGCGGAATGGTGATTTTGATTCTACCAATTCCTATGGGGAGCCTTCTGAATGGTTTTCCTCTTCGACTGGTCTTATTCGTGGTGGTCAGTCTTCCGATGATTTCCTTAGTGGTTCAAAAAGTTTGGAATTCAATATTACGGGTGGTGTATCGGATGCGCAATTATCTGCTTCTCATTATCCATCCGATTTACTTTATCTGGATGATGATTTGATGTTCAATATTTGGATAAAGGTTTCTGGAACCAATCGCACTTTGGGAAACGGGTATGTGTATTTTCAGTTGTCTGATGGAACAAACAATTATTATTTCTACCATTATTTTGTCTCATTCACTGCTAGTTCGAACTCATCTTCCACATATTATTTCAATTCAACAATTTTGATGGACAGTTGGGAAAAGGTGGTCATAGATCTTAAACAGATGGCGACTGATACAATTGGTCTCTTGCCCGGTCTTCGAATTGTTCAAATCAGGTTGTATGCCGATTCTATCCCCCATCCATCTGAACCCAGAGTGATTTTTTTTGATGATTTGTCCTTGTCCAACTCTTCCTATGAGCATTTCCCTACTGGGGATTTTGAAACTGATGTTGCTGGCTTTAATATTCAGGAAGAGGATCCTGGTGAGATAAAGACAGTGGACGGAATTGTTTCTGTCCGTGCTGGCTCTTTAGAAGGAAGAAGATCATCTGCTGCGATGACGAAATTCATGTCTGGAACAAAATCGATCTGGATTCACAATGAAACTACTCTGAAAATTGATTATCGATATTCTGGCACGAATGTTTCAAATGAATATTCTTACATATATATGCAATTTGTAAATGGCTCATATACAATTAATTATTATTTCTATCTTGGGAAATCCTCAGCTTATTCAATAAGTTCCAACAACACTTATTCTGTAACAGCATTTCGCTATGTTTACGTTCCCCATTCTGGTGGGTGGCAGCAATTGGAGATAAACTTGTACGAATTGATCTCCTCCTTCAATACGACAACTATGTCGCTTACATATTTGCAATTGGCGTCAGATACCTATAGCACGACTGGTGTGACTGAAGCGAAATTGGAAATAAACAGTATCCTCTTGTTTACTGATCCCATACCGGACAATGGTTTTGAAAATACATGGTTGAATGGTATAGGCGGATTAACCAATGGATGGGGTATGTCCACTTACCCGTCTGCTAACAGAAGTGAAGATTCTTTTGAAGGCAAATATTCAGCATATTTGTCTTCTGCAACTGGAAATGCTTACGCATATAGGTTAATGGATGTTGAGATTAATGAAAAAAATGTCTATACGGATTTTCAGGTAAAGTTGCTGAACAGAACCATTTCTGGCTCTTCTTATGCATTTATTAGTTTGCACTTTGATTCTGTCGGTTGTATATTTTATGTGATTGCTTATAATTTGTCATCAACACCCTTTACGAATTCGAGTACCGCGACATATTTTCTTTTGGATCTAGAGCTGAATTCTTGGAATTCAATTGTTAGAAACCTAGAAAATGATATGCTGGTCAGTTTTGGACGTTCTGATCTTGTTGTAGATGAGGTTTATGTTTACATAGTTGATAGTGGAGCAGATCGGATTGATTTGCTTGTGGACTCATTGAACTTCATTCAAGACGATGTTGGACCTGATCTAGAGTCATTAAATGCTCCTTCATCGATTCAGTATTATGAAACACCCGAATGGAACTTGGTTGTTGACGATGAACTTGCAAATGTTTCTCATGTGTGGATGGTTCATCACATCGGCGGAGAATGGATGACGATGTTTGCTACCTTCAATGGTAGCATATACTCCGCTCAGGCACCGAAATATCCTTTTGGAACAGAGGTTACCTATTATTTTGGGGCAAACGACAGCAATGGAAATATTGCTATTTTTAATTCTTCATCATATCAGTATACAGTTGATGATGATGTTCCACCTACTGTTTCAATGAGTTTGGCAAATAACAGCGTTGTAAATGGAAACTTGGAGATTCCAGTTACTGCGACAGATGCAGGTTCTAACATCTCATCCGTTTCTCTGTTGGTTGATGGTACAGAAAATAGTATTGCCACAAATGAGTCACACAAATTTGTTCTTGATACTCGTAGGTTGAGCAATGGGAATCACACGATCCAAGCCAAAGCGGTTGACAATGCAGGTAAGGAAGCCACTTCTGCTGCCGCAATTGTGATTGTGGACAATGATTTGGAAGGACCAACCATAAGCCCGCCATTTGTGAAACCCAGTCCACCAACAGCAGGGGCACCGATAACCATCGTCGTCTCAGTCATTGACAATAGCAACGTATCCGCTGTAACTTTGCATCATAGAGTGTCAGGAGAATCATGGCAGACAACACCCATGACTGCACAATTGAGTCTTTACAATGCAACGCTTCCATCCATTTCAGTTGGTCAGGTATTGGAATTTTACATCAGCGCGATTGATGTTTTCAATCAGACAAGTTTCTCTGGGTCTGAATCGAATCCCTATATATATTCATTGGAAACCACGGACTCATTGCCCCTGCTTGAAAGCTATCTTCAATTGGCAAATGAATACTATCAGCAGTATGAATTTTTCGCAGGAGGTCTGGCTGCCATTTCGCTACTGATGCTTCTACGAACCGCCTTCTCAAAACTGCGGAGAGGCAAGAAAAAATAGGTTCATGTAATCCGGTAAAACCGATTTTGGTATGTAGAATAGGTACAGATTGAATTTCTAAACTTGGATGAGGTCTATTTTTAAATGTCCTTTTTGCAAAATTATGTATGAAATGGCTTTGGGTAGTTTTTTTGTGATTCTTCTATTACCACAAGCAACAGCCTCCTGCGAGGACGTAACCTGTTCGGAGTGCAACAATTTTATCATCTCATCCGTGTCAGCTATGGTGAAACACTAGTTGAGATCTCCTTGTTCATCGATGTAATTGATCTTCACAATGTCCAAACTTACAACGCATCAATTTTGAACTTGAGAGCGGCCAAACCATTTTGGTCGATTAATGGGTTTGTCCTTTGCACTGAAACTCCTGAAGATTGGGGAAAATTACTAATGGTTCTGACATTCATTTTAAATTTAGCAACATTTCCTATAAGATCAGTAAAGGATTTGGAGCAGTCACATCCCCCATAAAAATCTACTTTGACGGCAGAGGCTCAATAGAGAATAAACTGCAGGATTTTTATAGATTAAATTCCACAGAAGAGCAATTTTGCTACGTGGAATTGGTTGTGGAAACCCTAAGAGGCAGAAAAGAACGTTTCGTAAGTGAACGTGTATGGATTAAGAGTAACCACACAATCAAACCAAGTCTAGAAGTCAAACGATTGGAAGCAAATATCCCAATAAATGACACTTCACAGATAAATGAAAATGCTTACTGTCACATTAAGTATATAATATCTGGGAAAGAAAGTTATTATTCCCATTTTCGTCCATTGACTCTTTTGATGCTGAATGGAACTTTTCGAGAGCTTGATGTGACAAACAATGATATTACTTTTGGTTTAATGAATCCATCTGAAAAAGAGTTGTGGAAGAGATTATCAACCTATTATTTGATTCTCAGCATGAGTTGTCTTCTCTGGGGCATATTAAGAAAAATCAAGAAGAAATTTCTGATCTGATCGATGTTGTATACTGTTTGAAACGCATCTAGAAAGTATCAAATCTGATGTCGGGCTGTCTAGATACGTTTGGAAGTTCATATCCCTGTTCTTCAAGCATTTCGAACGCTTTCCTGAGCTGATAGAGTATCTTGGTCTTGATTGAGCTCAGGATTTTCGCTTCATAGTTCTTGCTGAGAACGTTCTGGATAAATTGCATGTAATTTGGGAATTCCTTGCTTGTATAGATGTAGTTCGTCGGTTTGTAGTTTATTTTGATGTTGGGGAAATTGACTGTGTTGCTGAGCATGAAATGCAGTAGGGCCCCGTTTTGTGTCTTTTGGAGAAGAAATTTTGTCTTCTTCTTGTAGATACGCGAAGGGATTGCT
>JALUTL010000281.1:0-5423 GCA_027016475.1 Candidatus Heimdallarchaeota archaeon | reverse complement strand
GGATTGCTATGGTATTCCCATGTTCAATTTTGTTCGGTTGAAATCCCTGTTGGAGAAGAGAATCAAACAGCAGTCGGTATCTGGGGACTTCAAGAATCACCTTGATCTGGCTGAACTCGAAATCTATTTCGGCTGGGACACGTGGATCCATAAAGACAGACTTCAGGTAATAGTACAGGATGATTGCGCCCTTAATGTCCACTGCATGCACACGAAACGCCAATAGATCTTGGATGTTCCCTTTTCTGTCCCTCTTTACCCCTTTGTTGAGGAAAAATACCTTGGTGGGTCTGTCAAAAGAGGAGAATTGCTGCAGGAAGTTGTTTATGGGGTAAATGCGCCATGTTGCCTGTTTTGCCAGTACAAACGGGTCTTCATTGGTTGGCACGGTCTCATTTGAGGATTGAAGGTTGAGCTGTGTGAGGATTAGTGAAAGAAAAAACCCTCGGTGAGTTTTCTTGGTTGGTCTGATGGTGACGTTGAGATGGACAAATGACACCCGTGCCTGGGCTTTCATTGAGTTCCATTCAAGGGGAAACGGATAAGGTTTTTCCTCAAAGGTGATGCTGTCCGCTTGATAGCTTGGTGAAAGTACATAAATCAAAAGTATGGATTGCACTTGATGGAAAATATTGGTTTAATGGACAAAGTAAAGGAGTTTGTCCAACTGATGAAACCTCGGATTATTGTTTTGCTAGCGACTACGGGAGTAATCCCTTATTTGCTGGCTGGCGGGAATGGTTTGGTCAATTCAATTGTGTTCATAGTTATTGGGTTTATGAGTGCAGGCGGTGCAATGGCGCTGAACAGTGTCATCGACAAGGACATTGATGTTTTGATGGAGCGAACCAAGAACAGGGCGTCGGTCAAGGGATTGTTTTCAGATCGTCAAATTGTGGGCATGGCAGTCATCCTCATGGCGCTCGCGGTGGTTTCAGCGTATTTTGTGTTCAATTGGTTGGCAGCTGCGTTTGTTGCTTACGGCGCTTTATTCTACATCTTGGGGTATTCATTGTACCTGAAACGGAAAAACGTTTTGAACACATTGATCGGAGGGCTTGCAAGTCCTGCTCCTGTATTGGTCGGTTATGCGGCAGCACTTGGGGAAATCCCTGAATTTGGCTGGTTTGTCGCTTTGCTCGTCTTCATCTGGACTCCTTCCCATACATGGGCAATGTCCGCTTACTATGTGGATGACTACACCAAGGCAGGAGTTCCAATGCTTCCAGTGGTCTATGGGTTGGATCTGACAGCAAAAGCAACCTTTGTCTTCATGCTGATTACTTCCGCCTACAGCGGTTGGCTGATGTGGATCGATGGCTATTCATTGTTGAAATACGGTCTCTGGGGTACAACCAATCTGTGGTTCATTTGGCAGGGATTCAAATTTCTTAAGGCAAAGACAAGGGAAGTTGGCTATAGGACATTCAAAGTCCATAACTATTGGTTGGCCTTGCAGTTCCTTCTTTTGTTCCTGTAACCCAGAAATCTTGTAGGTTTTGACAATTCTGAATGGCGCTCCATGGCAGTAGTTTTATTGCCGTCTTATGGAACTGAACAAAATGGAACTGTTTCAACGGATGGTCAAATGGGAAGATGTCCCTTCTTTGATTAGACCCTACATTCATTTTGTTGATGAGGAACTCCCGTACTCTATCTCTGACAGCTACGGTCTTGTTGCAAGCCGAAACGTTGTAAGCGAGCGAAGTATACCGGAATTCCCTATGTCCTTGGTGGACGGATTTGCCTTGGGGTCGCCCGATGGGACTGGCACATGGCGCATTATTGGGGAAGTATTGATTGGACATGAGCATGAATTGTCTATAGGCACTGGAGAATGTGTGAGAATTGCTACTGGAGGAATAGTTCCGTCTGGTACATACAGTGTTGTCAAAATAGAGGAAGTTCAGATTGATGGGAAGGACACTGATGGTGTGGTCGTCTACAACGGAGAACTGAAAAAAGGGAGTGAGTTTGTAGAAGCCGGGAGTGATATTCCCAAAGGTGAGGAAGTTCTCAGAAAAGGACAGGTCATTGGATTCAAGGAAATCACCCTTTTGTCGGCTTTGGGTATTTCAAGTGTTTGGACATACAGGAAGCCGAGAGTCTTCATCATCGTGACGGGGCATGAAATCAGACCCCCCGGGACACGCCTTGGTCGAGGTGAAACATACGATTCCACTTCATTTATGCTTCGAGCCTTTCTTGAGCGGTTGGGTACAACAATACTGGATGTCATCTACGTGGGCGAAGAAGAAAGTGAAATTCGGGCTGCTTTCGGTCAATGTCTACCATTGGCAGACATGGTAATCACCACTGGCGGAACATCGGTTGGAAAGGCAGACAATGTGGCGAAGGTCATTGAAAGCTTGGGTGAGGTAATTTTCCATGGAGTTGATGTCAGGCCCGGAAAACCAATGCTTTTTGGCGTGATTCAGCAGACACCGATCTTGGGATTTCCTGGATTTGTCACTTCAAGTTTGGTCATGGCCAACCTGCTCTTGCCGAAAGTGATTCCTTGGCTTCGAGGGCTAGAGGAACTATCCTTGAAATCAATTAAAGTGAAAATGGCTGAAAATGTCAAAGGATTCAAAGGATGGAACCGGATTGTGACAGGCTACGTCAAGGACGGCATGTTCCATGTTTCCTTCAAAACCAGTGCCGCAATCAGCTCATTTGTTGAATCGGAGGGGTTCATTCACATCAAACCCAATGAAGAAATGGTTTTGGAAGGTACAGAGAAAGAGTTTTGGTACTTTCTTTCCTAAAAAAAATCCTGATGGATATCACAACAAAATCATTGATTAATTCCTAAGAATTGATTGCGCTTTCTACAATTGGAATAAATTGTTTCTCCATGCTCTCAAACCCTTCTTCCGTTTCAGACTCGATAGTCACTCGAACCTTTGGACTTGTATTGGAAACACGAATCAGAACTCTGCCTTCTGGAGTAGTGACTGCAACGCCATCCAATGTGGAAATGTTGTCAAATTCCTTTGAAAACTTTGAAGCCAATTCATCGACAACTCTGAATTTCCGGTCATCTGGGCATTTCAGATCAAACCGTTTGCGTATGCTCTGTTTGATCCGTCCATTGAGTTCAGACAGCGGTTTGTAATGGTACTCCAATGCCTTTGCCATAAGCAGAGGAAGGATCAACGCATCATCAAATAAGAATATGTCTGGTGCCACTGCATGCCCACTTGCCTCGATCCCCCAGACCGCATTCAATCTTTTTGCCTCCAATGAAAGGAAGGAATGACCAACTCTAATTCTGGTCACGTCCGCTCCCATCTGACGCAATTCATCTTCCACAACCTTGCTGCATTCCTCGTTGATGATTACAGTAGGATTTCCAGTTGTTTTCACCAGATACTCAGCAATTATCAACCCTGCATTGTCCGAAGGAATTACCTTGCCGGTTTCATCCGTAAATACACATCTGTCACCATCTCCATCAAATCCCGCGCCAAAGTCTACTGACTTGTCCTTCAGAAACTCTGAAAACTTCATGAGCGACTTCTCATTTGGTTCAGAAGTCCTGTTCGGAAATGTCGGATCAGGAGTGTCAAAAAGCGAATAGATTTGGAACCCCAAATCCTCGTATAGTTGAGGCAGAATTACCGAAGTGGCACCGTTACCGCAATCAACCCCTATGCTGAACCGCTTTGAAAAGTTGAATTTGGATTTGAGGTATTCAACATACCTGTCATAGGTCTTGACTTCGACAACATTTCCTCTGTCCGTTGCATCCGTAAATCGGTTTTCAGAAAACAACCTGTGCACTTCCTCATTTTCCCTAGGAGAAAACCCGATTCCTTCTCCCCAATAAAATTTTACACCATTCCATTCAGGAGGAAGGTGTGATGCAGTTACAAATGCACTTGCCCCCAATTTTTGGTCAAACGCCTCAAACAACGTCAAACCGAGAGGGCCCGTTTCAACCAAATGGACATCGATTCCTTGAGAGGTGATTCCTTCTATCAGGCTTTTTTGAAGGGATTGCGTAGTTCCTCTGATGTCACCGCCAACTGCAACTGATTTGTGGCCGCTGTTGCGTATGAACAAACCGAAAGCCTTACCGATCCTGTTTATGGATTCATCTGTCAGATCTTCTCCAACAATACCTCTAATGTCGTAGGCACGAAAGATATGGTCAATGCTCATTGATCCAAATTTGATGAGTGCAATATTATTTTGTTTCCATGTGTTACGGGTTGAAAAACAGCAAGTCACTCAATTTCTGCGGGTTGACAGCTTATGTGCCATTGCTATGTCCCCTATTCCGTAATTGAGCTTATGGCATTTGCATACGAAATACATTTCGATGCCTTTGGCAATGAAGGTTGTGTTTCAACATAATTCAAATGATGCTCTAGGAGAAGAATGACAGGTCAACCCCGAAAAGGTTCTCATACTGCTTTCTGACATTTTCTGGAATGGAAAAGTTGATCTTCAGTTTTGGCGGTAGCCTGTACACCCATTCAGGAACATAGTCAAGTTCGTGTGGTGATTGAAACAGCTTGGCTCTACCTTGATTTCCTTCAAGTTGGGGTTGTCCATGAACATGGTGTCAGGGAACATTTTTAATTGAGTTCCTGAACGATCCAGGTAAGCCAGTGACCGCATGTATCCTATGCCGTCAGGCAGGCGTTGAAGTGGATTGTTAGCCAGACTGAGTTTGTAAAGATTGGCAAGCTGGCCTATAGTTTCAGGTAGGTGAACCAATTGGTTGTTTTCCATATTAAACCATATGATCTTATGCATGTTCATTTGACGAACAATTCAAAATATCGAAACAGTTTTCTTTCTTCTACAGCTATGAAGCTTGAGCCCATGCAGTCCCCAATTGACTTGAATGCGACTACTGTAAAGCTCAAGGGCCATGCTCGGCTGGAATTGGACTACAGGCCAACAACAATCAAATTGGAAAACAATGGTTGGGCAGTTTTCAACCACTGCTCTGAAGGAAGCTACGCATGGTTTGATGGAACAAAATATCAACTCAGTCAATTTCATTTTCACGCCCAAAGTGAACATACGTTAAATGGTAAGCGATTTCCTTTTGAAGTGCATTTTGTGCATCAGAATGAAACAGGATCGCTTTTGGTTATCGGGGTATTGTTTGAGATCGGACAACCTAATCCTCTGTTGTCAAAGTTTTGGAATATTCTTCCAAAAAAGGGAGAATGGCAACTGTCACCTAAACAAGTGAATATTGACACATTTTTGGATCTTTCTGCTGGGTATTTCACCTATCTGGGATCACTGACCACTCCACCCTACACGGAAGGTGTTCGATGGGTGATACTCAACAGAACAATGGAACTGTCACGGAAGCAGGTTCAGGAATATAGAAAACTATTCGGCATGGACACTTTTCGGGAAATTCAGGACGCACCTGAAGAATCTGTGTTTCTCCA
>JALUTL010000280.1 GCA_027016475.1 Candidatus Heimdallarchaeota archaeon | reverse complement strand
GTATTGTGGCACAAAAATAAAAAAAAACTTTATGCTGTGTACGCGAAAAAATAGGCGATGTAAAAAACTTTTTTTAAATGCCAAATGCATAAAACCAGCAAAATTCTGCGTTTTTGCTAAAACTTGAACTCTGCATTTCCAAAGAACCGATTCAATTTCTTGAAAATGGAATCGAAGTCTATATCCGAAAAGTCCGACGTTTCATTGAAAATTTCCTTTGTGGTATTGAAATAGTCATCAACAAGCTCCATCTCTGCATCGACAAACAAAGATTCAAGAATTATGGAATCCAAGATTTGGCTGAAATTGGCGAACATGTCAACTAACGGAATGGATTCCTTGCTGGCAGTTGCTTCTATCAACTCTATGGCAAGACGTGTCCGTTCCATAATTTTTGCAATGACCAACTCATTTTCGACAGATTTGATAGGAGAAGCGAACTGTGCGAAAGGATCTGGTGTAGAGATGACTATGACGAGGTCATCAGTTGCACTTTCAAAGAAAAAACGTTCATCGCCAAAACCGATGTCCCGAAGCTTTCCTTCAAGATTGGTTTTTGAGAAGGTATCAATGGCAGAAAGGAAGCCCGCCAGCAGGACTGTTTTGCTGCTGTCCCAATTCTTAAACGCACGCGAGTATTTCCTTGCAAAATAGGGTGTCCCATTTTTTTCCATGACGATGCATGCATGGATCGGGATTTCCCACTGACCTGCCATTGGTTTCATTGTGGTTCAAAGCAATAATAAACAAATTGATAATAAACGAAAAAATAATGGGATTCAAAGGAATGGCTTCACGCAATCTTAATGAAATAGAAATTTCTCTGACAGGTAAGAATGCTTGAAGAGCAAGAAGCTTATTCCAATCGTTTCGGAAGGTTCATCGCCATTTTTGATGGAGGCTATTCTGGTTTCCTGCAATTTGTGAAGATCCATCGGCTATTTTCATTTATGGTCGCATTGATTTTGAGTGCCATTTTTTCCATAATCGCACAAGTCAACGGAAATTTTTGGCTTATTCTCACAGCAAACCTTCTGATTATATTTTTTGCAATCTCCAGCATAGGCTTCTATTTGAAGGATTTCGTTCCAAATCTTGAGTACTATTCAAAACGGATTGCAGTTCTGGACAGGTTGCAGCCTGTAGGGATGCCAAGGCCGCCTCCAGTTGCTGAATTTGGAAAATTGGAGGATTCCATCGACCAATTGGAGGCATCATTGCAGAAGAACCTTGAAGTAAGAAACCTGCACAAGGAAGGAATGCAGGAAGTGTTTGAAAAAATTGATTATGAAATCGACAGGATATATTCCGTACTTGAAAAATATTTGAATATAAGGGATGAAATCAACCAATTCAGCGCCGCCTTGGACAAAAGTCTGGAAGCAACCGCATCAGTTCTTTTGCAGTTTTCTGATGTCATAGACAGCTCATCAGGATCGGTTATGGAAATTTCCAACTTGCTGCATTCTGTTGCAAAGCAGAACAAAATCCTATCTCTAAATGCAGAAATAGAGGCAACAAAAGTAGGACAGTTGGGTAAAGGCTTTGAAGTGGTCGCCAATAATGTCCAAAAGTTGGCAGAGCAAACCAACCGACTTGGTAACCAATTGGAGGAGATTGGAAACGCATTTGCCAAAAATGGAAAAGAAACCTCTGAACTGGTAATCAATAACATTGAAAAAGTGACTGAGCGTATCCGGGACGTCAGTAAATCAGTTCAAAATTTCAGTTCGCTTCTTGATTCCCTCAATCGATCCCTGAATAGACTTGACAACCTCAGAAACTCATTGACACAGATTGATCTCCGATAATTAATTAATTGCGCTTTTGAACTGGAAAGATTTTTAGAGAGTGTCCGTTTATTGAGGTTGATGGAGCAACAAAAAGTTTGAACAAACTGTGGAGCAAATGTTGAAGGAAAAAAATTCTGTGTAAGCTGTGGGCTTGAAGTAGGTAAAGAACCAATGGATGCACCCAAATTCAGACTCCCTTCTTTCTAACCAATACAACACGTCTTCATGTATGGGGATGAGATATCCACAAGAAAAAACTACGTACCCCCACTAAATCACGTGCCAACAGCTACCATTTCCCAACGCATAATTGGGACACTGAAATTAGATGTTGACGTAGTCGAATAAATTGAACAGAAGGGAGGATTTAAACCAAGAGGTAAGAACCTTGTTCTTTGTAATGATGGGAATTCTCACTTTGCTCAGCCTTTCAACAATCTTTGTTTCTGACCTCTATGTGTGGAAAGTCAATGGGTAAACTATCTATATGTGTATCTTATATCTTGGTATAAACTACCTTTCCATGATAATGATCGCAGGAACTGGACAGGCCATTGGAGGGGCAGGAACCAGTGTTACACCAGATGAACCTATCTGTGTCCTCTATTATGCCAATGTCGCAACAGCCATCGCAGGCCAGTTTGACTTACTTTCGGAAATTTACGTTGTTCTTGGGATTCCTTGGCTTACCGTGACATTTTATTCATTGGCAGTTTTTGTGTTTGTTGTAAAAAGAACTTTGGACAAGGGGTTAGGAACAGCATTTGTAACTGTAATCGTTGCGTGGATATTGAAGACCAATGTTATGATTATTACGGACTTAATTATAAGCGCAATTTTTGGTGGCACTTACAGCATAGTTTGAGGAGTATTCCATTTAAACCAATGAAGCAATGAAATTACTGTGGTCATAGTGAAAAATCGTGTGTAGAGCAGAAAAACTTATCGAAACAAAATATATAATGAAATCGATGGAAAGCTTATCATGCCCAAACTGTGGTTCAGAGACAGAAAAAGGAATGAACTATTGCAAACATTGCGGGTATAGATTGATTCAGGAAGGAATAAATTCAACAATCTCAAAAAAATTCAATGCCCATCTTGGACAAAACAAATCACATGTTGATTCAACTTTCCTAACTCCTGACCTTGCGAGTCATTTTCCCAACATTAAGCATACTGAACATAGTGTTGTTTGGCACAGAATTACAAGAATACTTCGGTTTGACCGACATGCAATTTTGTCAATTAAATATAGTGAAAGGTTAAACCATGAAGCAAAAGCCATGTTTTTCTTAACCATGGGTTTGATGACAATATTTAGGTTGAGCTCCATCTTTCTTCATGGCAGTTATAAAGTTGAAAGTATCCTTGGAACAATTGTGTTTGTACCTGTGAGCCTTTTCGGATTAAATTTTCTTTACATTTCTTTAATTGATAAACTCTATTCACAAAATACCAAGTCTGATCAACTCAATGATACAAGGCCTATTCGACGCGCTCTTTCCTACGCATTTGTTGCTTCAGCAATTACAGACTTAATTTATTTGCTAATTCCATATTTTGATCTCTTTTTCTTATGGGTGCTTTGCCTAATCTATTCAATCATTAATTTTATGTTTGTTTGTTATGTAGCATTGGAACAACCGCTACCATTTAGTTTGGCCATAGTTTTTTTTGCTTGGGTAGTCAAGCGGGTTACTCTGATGATACTTATATGGATAATCAACTTCCTTTTTGGAGGTACATATTCATCGGCTTTTTTTCAATAGCTGGAAAAGTCAAACGCGCCTGCTGGGATTTTCGGAAAATTGCTTTTTCTCTCGAACCCAGAAATCAAGCTCCGGAGGCTTGCATGATTCCCCTTCATCACAGGCGCGTTCGAGTCCATATTGATTGTGGGTGTATAATAATTCTTTGAATCTATCGCAATCAGTTGCTGTCAGAATGATGAAATGATTAAATGATTTGGACTTGTTGGGTGGTCAGTTATCCAAAATTTATAAAAGCTAACGTGTGGAAGTTGACAGGAATGGAAAGACCGGACAACCCACGGTTGGGTATTATCACTAGTCAGACAAACTATGATCATACGTATCTAATGGAGATGCGAGCGAAGGAGCATGCTGAGTTTTTGGGGTGTGAGGTAACGCAGGTAGCGCATGTTCCTGGAGTTTATGACATGCCATTGATACTGAAGCTGATGCTGGAACGGGATGACGTTGATGCTGTAGTGACATTAGGTACAATCATCAAAGGCGAATCTGATCATGATGTTCTGATAGCCCATCAGGTAGCCAGAAAGATCACTGATCTAAGTCTGGAATACAACAAACCAGTTGCTTTGGGCATTTCAGGACCGAATCTCACAATGATGCAATCGAAGGCAAGAATCGAATCATTTGCTACTAAATCAGTAGAGGCTGCTGTTAAAAGCTGGAGAGAAATGAAGCGGATTACTAAATGAGGGAACATGCGATGGGTGAATTCAGCATCAAGGCAAAATATGCCTTGATTGGCGATGACCTTAATATAATGGAAAATGTCGAAATTGTGGTTTCAGACAGGTTGGTAATTCTTGCAATTGATGAAGTGTCCCAACCAAACGGGTCTGAAACAGTGGTAATGCCTGGTTTATACAATGCCCATTCTCATGCAGGAGACTATGGCTTAAGAGGCGTAAAGCCTGACAATTTGGCAAAACTCGTTGGCCCAAATGGCATTAAAATGAAATATTTGGATTCCATATCGGAACATCGTTTACGATTGAATTTGGAACATTTTCACCATGAAAATTATCTGTTTGGGGCACGAGGCTACAATGATTTTCGTGAAGGTGGTTACCAAGGGCTTCTTCCTTATGTCGAAAGTGAGAAACTTCGGAAACGTCTGATTTGTGGTGATGGATCAAAATTTGAATTTTTTGATGATTCAAGGCTTGAAAACATGACCTGTGAATCGGTGGACGCTCTTTTCATTGATCGATTTCCTTTGATACAGATCTTGGCTCGCCCCAGAACCGTTGAAGAAACGCCACTTTTGTTGAATCATGGAGGAATCGGTTTCAGGGATGTTAGGCAATACGAACCTGATGATATGATTTGGATAGCCAAGCGAGCGCAATCAAAATTAAGACAGGTACATATTCATGCTGGGGAAGATCCTCAATTGACAGCTTTATGGCAGGATTTCCATGGAGTTACCGATGTAGAGTGGTCGATAAGAAGTTTACATGCGAATTCAATAGTCCACGGCAACCATTCAACACAAGATGATTTGGATCTAATAAAGGCGACCAACACGGGACTGATACTATGTCCAAGATCATATGAATTTACGAACACCAAACCTCCAGATTATGCAATGCTCAAAAAATCAGACCTTTCACCGCTCCAGATGGGGTTGGGGTCTGACAATGCCATGTTCCATTATCCAATCCTCTGGAAAGAAGTGAAGTCTGTGTTCGACAATTCTTCTTTTCACTCAAGAGAAATCCTTCAAATGGCAACTGTTGGTGGCGCTCGAACCTCCGGTTTGACTGGTTGGAGCATCGAAAAGGGAAACTGCTTTACTGGCATAAAGCTCTTCTTTCCCAGACCTTTAAACACAGAAAATATTTACAGGTCAATCCTGTTTGAAGGAAGAAACGCAGGAATCATGAGCTTGTGTGACTGAAGTTGCAAGAAGTTGATGTATATTATCCAAATCAATTTAATGGAAGGTGAATAACTTAAATTTGGAGTTGTCAAAATTGTCCGACTCGAGAAAAGATGCGCCTAACCTGATGGGTGGCAATGAACCCATCAACCTCATTACTCCTGACCAGCTCAACAATCCTCCACAGAAGCCACAATTGGATCCGAATGTGGTCGCACGAGTTCAACAGGAAGTTGCCCTAAGGGATACACTGCACAACATCAAAAAGACAATAGTTGTACAAAGTGGAAAAGGTGGTGTGGGGAAATCGACTGTTACCTACAACTTGGCATTGGCATTTGCAAGAGCGGGTCTGAAAGTTGGAATATTGGACGCTGACATCACTGGCCCAAGTATTCCATTGATGGCGGGATTAGAAGGACAATATGCGAGAATAAGCAACAGGAAAATTCTTCCAACCGAGAAGGATGGAATCCATATCATATCCATGGATCTTCTTCTCAACCAAGAGACTCCCGTGATTTGGAGAGGGCCACTTAAAATTGCTGCAATCAGACAATTTCTGTCCGATGTAAAGTGGCCACCTCTTGACATTCTCTTAATTGATCTTCCACCGGGTACAAGCGATGAACCGTTAACTGTAGCTCAGCTTTTTGAAAACGTATCTGGAACGATCATAGTAACCACCCCTCAGAAGGTTGCGACTCATGATGTCCGAAAATCTATTGGTTTCGCCACCAAAGTTGGAATGCCAATTTTAGGAATTATAGAAAACATGTCGAGTCTGATTTGCCCACATTGCGGCAAAAGTATCCCTGTATTCAAAACAGGTGGTGGCAAGGAACTCGCAGAGAAATTGGGTCTTGTATTTTTAGGTGCCATTCCTCTGGAACCACAAGTAGTCATTCAAGCTGATGAAGGGCAACCTTCAATCCTTGCGGAAAGCGAATTTTCCAGAGCATTTAACTCAATAGCACAAAAAGTTGCAAAACTTCTTCAAATTCCTTTGAATTCATAATTTAGATCTTTCTTGTTTTTTTGAGCCATATCAATACAGGAATTGCAATTGCGAAAAATAGTGTGAACGGAGTTGGACTTAGTGTGCCCGAGGTAGTTTCTGTTCCAGTTTTTGTAGTTCCTTCATCAACTCCTATTGCAAGGTCGTGGACAAGGACGTAAATTCATACCTAATTGTGGAAGAACTTACAACTTTCACTGACCTTTCATTTGTGTTGATTGTCAATTGGCCTGATGCTTCAGGATATGCAACATTGGCCAAAGTTGCCTGACTGCTTGTCAACAACATGACAAGGATTATGGGCAAAAGTCTCTAGACTTTTATATGTTCATAAAATTTCACTTTAACAAAATATGTTTTTTTATCATTACAAAGAAATGTTAAGCCGTTTCCCTGAGTTTAAATAAACGAAAACGTAGTTGGCATATGCATTTTGAAACTAAGGCAATACATGTTGCCCAAGAACCTGACAAGGAAACAGGCGCAGTAGTACCTCCTATCCATCTGAGCACGACATTCAAACAGGACGAGGTAGGGAAGCACAAAGGGTTTGAATACAGTAGAACTGGAAATCCTACACGGCAAAAATTGGAAGAAAATATCGCTTCACTTGAAAACGGAAAGTTTGGACTGGCATTTGCCTCTGGATCTGCGGCAACAGCCACATTACAGATGCTCCTAAACAAAGGTGACCATGTGGTTTGTGGTGATGATGTGTATGGAGGCACATTTCGGTTTTTTGATAAAGTAATGGCTCGTTTAGGAGTAGAGTATGACTTTATAGACATGAGCAATGTGTCTAACCTCGAAAAGGCTGTTAAACCAAACACAAAAATGATCTGGCTTGAAACTCCGACAAATCCTCTTCTTAAAATTACTGATCTAAAGGCTGTTGCTGATATTTCCAAACAAAGAAACATCATCACAGTGGTGGACAATACTTTTGCATCTCCCTTTCTCCAAAATCCATTAGATTTCGGCATTGACATAGTTGTTCATTCAACAACCAAATACATTTCCGGGCATTCTGATGTAGTCGGAGGCATAGTGGTGCTAAATGACGATGATTTGCATGAGCAGCTTCGTTTTCTGCAAAATGCAGCAGGCGCTGTTCCATCCCCTTTTGACTGTTGGCTTGTTCTAAGGGGAGTAAAGACGTTGGCATTAAGGGCGGAGCGCCACTCTGACAATGCCGAAAAAATCGTTGAATTTCTAGTGTCTCAACAAGACAAGGTTGAACGTGTCTATTATCCCTTTTTGGATAGTCATCCAAACAGTGATGTAGCAAGAAGGCAAATGAAACGAGGTGGTGGAATGGTGTCCTTTGAAATTGTAGGCGGAAAAGATCAGGCATTCAAATTCTTGAAGGAGCTAAAACTGTTTCATTTGGCTGAATCGTTGGGTGGTGTGGAAAGTTTGTCTGAATATCCCCCAACGATGACTCATGGATCTTATTCTGAACAAGAACGATTGGAACGTGGCATTCGACCAAACCTGATTCGGCTAAGCGTAGGGATTGAGAATGTCGATGACCTCATCGAAGATTTAAAGAACGCATTTTCTATAGCTTTTCAATGATAGCCCTCACAGAGTCTTTTGATAAAGGAATTTCAATGACTTTGTCCTGAGATGTTGAACCCCTTACTATAACAATGTTTTTGCTTGAAACACCAAAAATCTTGGAAAAGTTCTTTAGTACCTCAGCATTTGCTTTTCCCTTGGTTGGCGGTGCCTTTACCTGAACCTCAATGAACTCCTCGTTTAATATGATGCTAAACTTTTGTGAGTTTGGCCTGACTCGAATTCGCATCAAGGTTTTACCAATTTTTGTTTCTGTAAGGGATTGATTATCCATAGGTTGCTTTGGCTTGTAGAAATTTTATGATTTTTCGTCTAAGCTAACCACAAAGAATTATAATGATAAAAACTAATAGAAATGCAGAGGTTGAATACCTATGTCATTTAACGAAGTTGCAGAAAGAGTTGTAAGTGAAGGAATCATTGGTGTGGGATTTTTGGTCGATCCGCAAGGTAACCAATATTGGTCTGTAGGTGAATGGCCTGGATTTGATCCGATGGCAGTTATTCAGGCTTGGCAAAGAGGTGATAATTCAGTTGTTGTCAATGACATCAAATTTTCAGTGATCAACAAGGGAGATGACAAATATGTGGCAACAAACATTCAGCAGCAAGGGCATATCATTGTTGCAAAGTGCATGTTTTGGGATGGATATGTTGTCGCTTGGTCACCCGCAAATGTCCTTAATACTGTGGCATATGCTGAAGTTGCAAGAATGGCCAATGCTGTAAGGTCATAAAACCATTGACGATTGTAACAAGTTAAAAAGGATAGTGCTACACATTCATTGTGTCATTTTTCAAGAGAAAAAAGACTTCACAGGCAGAATTTTCAAGCACAGCTCACAAGTCTCTTGTTGGACGGATAAAAGGCTATAAGAGCTATACAACTCCTGAAAACCGTCAACAAACCGATTTGGCTCTTCGAAAGCACCTTCACTTGGAGTTGCTTGAAGTCAAGGATTTGTTTTCAAAAATCAAAAACAAACTAATGCGTCTTCAGATTCTTTCTACTTGGCCGAGGGCTGAAAATATATCAAAGCAGTTGGACAAGTTGATATGGCTCATGACAGCGCCGAATTCAGACGTTTATCGACATTCTACCTTTTTTGATAGCCCGCGGATTGATGAATGGATAGAAGTCAATGTATTCTACATACTTGAATCTGAAGCTATTTTGCAATTGGAAGAAGTCAAAAATGAAATGAAACGGATACTTGAAAGATTTGAAAATGGAGATACAGGAATGATTGAAAAGGAAATCATTTTTCTTTCGGAGAAGATAGATGAACTTTACACATCTTTAATGGACAGGGCAGAATTGATTGCATCAATGGAAATAATGGCTTTGGATTGATGTTCAATCCTTATTTGCATCTCTTCCATTGGCCATTTTTTCCAACGTTTTGTTAATATTGTAAAGCATGACTAAGATTTGATCCATTCCTTCAATTGTGATTGTTGTTTCCCTTTCTTTGGAAGTTTCCAGCTCTTTTGCCTCCCGTAACGCGTTGGCCAAAAAGGCACGTAAAATTCGCACAGTCAAATCCTCAACATTGAAATCATCAATAGAAAACCCTGATGAGATTTCCTCAACATTGATTTCCTTCATGAAATCCTCGATTATACGCTGTGAAGCGACATCTATCACATCATTGCTTTCAAGTCCTCCATGAAATTCCATTTTTTCGAGATGTGTCTTTTGTTGGGGAATTGCAAGAGGCTCTTCCTCCAACTCATTATAGGGATTGAAAGACCCGGAAAGCCAATCAACATATCTTTCCAACAATTGCCTATGAAGCTTTTCTGTCAAACCAAGCGTTGAATCATCAAAAATGGACTTGGTTCCACACACAATCACCTTTCCACGAGCATTTTCAGGCGATTTTGCAATCACCGTCTGCATTCCTCCAATGGCTGATGGATTTGTCAAAAATAAGGCCTGTTGCGGTTCTGTAAACAGAGGATTGACATTTTTGCAAATTATATCCCGCATATTTGGAGGATTGGGATGGGTTTCAGTTGGCATGACAAATACAATTTTCGGATCACCATTGTAGTTTGATTGTGGGTCGAACACGACGCCTTTTTTGACATAAATATTGAACTGACGAATAAGACGGTTAGTTTCCTCAACGGCGTCTGTTTCTCCGATGTCCAAGATAACCAGCAAAGAGCCTCCTTGATTGACGTAATCAACAAGACTATGTATTTCTTTTTCAGAAACTCGAAAATTATATGGCACCAACAGAACAACAAGTGTCATTGTCTCAAGTTGCTTCTCATCAGCAAGATCATCTATTAGAGAAATCAAAAAGCCTCTTTCAACAAAGTAGGATTGAAGTTTCTTAAAATGCTTTGTCAATAGTGGAGCTTGACCTTTTGAGACATCAAATGCGATTCGAGGAAACTGACCCATCAAATAATATGGT
>JALUTL010000279.1 GCA_027016475.1 Candidatus Heimdallarchaeota archaeon | reverse complement strand
ATCATGGCTTGAACAAAACCTCTCCCAAAATTTAGAAAAAGTTGTTGTTATCACCCATTTCCTTCCCTCCCTAAAAAGTCTTCACCCCAATTATCAAAATTCCAACATAGCTGGAACGTATTACAGTAATCTTGATTGGATGATTGAAAAATACCAACCCGATTTTTGGATACATGGTCATATTCACCAGTCAATGGACTATGATATCGGGAAAACAAGGGTGATTTGTAACCCTCGCGGCTATGAACATGAAGAGCCTAACATCCTCTTCAACCCAAGTAAGATAATTGAAATTTGAACATTACCCCAAAAAATCATGTAGAAGTTAAAATATGAAATAACGGGTTTGGGGGGATTTGAACCCCCGACCATCGGTTCCGCAGACCGACATTCTTCCAACTGAACTACAAACCCTAAGCAATTCAAGGTTTATCATTGCCGGTTATTTATTTTGTGTTTAGTATCATGGGATATGGACAGTAAATTGGTGGAATGAAACCTCTGTTTTAAGGTAGAATGAGCTTGCACCATATTTGAATGGTATTTCAATGAATGGTGGGCTTCCATCACTAAGTGTAGTAGTTAGGGTTACAGTTAGGGTTCCTCCAGCAGGGAAAAATTGTGAGCCGTCAAACATCTGTGTCTGGTTTGCAATCAACCCTTGGTATGTGTAACTGATGACAGGTTCCGAGGATGAAGTGAAACGTTCTCCAGTGAACCTGAAAATGACAAATATGATTTTGAGTACAAGGGTAGTTCCTTCAAAATTCGCAAAGAATTTTGGCCGGTAACTGAATGAAATGTTTGCATGTGTATCTTGTGCAACCGGTCTGGTGGCGTTAATAATTGCCCATGGATAAAACCCAAGAGTGGATGAATTAAGTGCGAAGAAATTTTGGTTTTGAATTCCTTTGAAATACTCTTTTTCCCCTGGGCTGATGACATCACTCCTGATCGGTATTTTGGTGACGAGTCTGGAATAGTTGATGATTGCGGACTTAGAGAAAGCTGTTGCATCATAGGTAAACCTCAGCTCCATGGTTGAGGTATTGTCTGCGTAGAGGGCGGATTGATCGAGAGAGAATGGCTTGCTAGTGGTTGCTCCTTCTCCTTGATCCATAAGGGATTGAAGGATTTGGTCAAGTTGCGAAAATTGTGTTGTGGTTGTGGATAGTCTCTGCTCATCCTCAAGTTTGACAAGGTTTGGATAGATTAGTGTAACAGTCGCAGTTATTGCAACGAGCATAATCCCCATAAGGAAGATTGCGGAAACGATCGGTGAAACACTTTTTTTGGAGGTAAAGGGGAAAGCCATTTCAAATTCTGAATGGTTTGTTTCGTATATAACTTATTTTGTCATTGGTCGCCCTCTTTTCTTTTTTCGTCAATTTTACTTTTGATCGAGAAAGCCTTTGATTTGATGGATTGCTTCATTATCCCTGCCTTGTCCTTGATTTTTGCGCTAGCTTCGTTGATTTTGATTTTTGCGGCGACAGAATCTTGGGCGATGAATTTCTGGAGGCCGGCACAAATTTGACAGACTCCAATTTTTGAAAGATCAACAGTGATTTCGGTTTCCGTAAAAACATCTTGGAAGACTGATTTGACCTCTTCGGGAGTAAGAAAAGCACCTTCTTTTGTTATTCCTCTATTGCAGAACCAACATTCCCATCCATTCTTTCCTTTCTCATCTTTCTTTGTGAAAAGCATAAGTTGTTTATTGCTTTTGATTATTTAATGGTTCACAGATTTGGTCGTATTTTTCACTTCAAAGTTTCTTGATTCTTGTATAGGTGATGACGAAAATTGCAATTGAAGCAATCCCAGTGATAGCTAGGAAGAGATTGAGGTCGCTCAGTGAGTTGAATTCGGGATCTGGCTTTTGGACAAATATCGGGACATTGGAAGCACTTGCAAACCCATATCCGTAGAAGAACACATCGATTTCAAGTTCCTGCCATCCGTAAGTATCGGGAGTGAATTCACCTGTGAAAAGACCATTTCCTGAATGGAATAGTGTAAGTCTCTTCTGTGGTTCTCCAGCCCTTTTGATGATTACATCAACAGATGCATCTTCGATGATTTCACCAAAGTTATCGGTAACATTTGCTGTGACCTTTACCACATCATCATATGTTGCATTGTTGATAGAAATGGTAAAGTTGTTGACTTGAATCCGTCCGATATGCTTTGAAGTCCATGGAACCATCCTCAGTAGATATTCGATGTTGTCAGCCGCCGTAAGATAATCATCTTGAAGGAAGTTTGTTGGGAAGAGAGCCAACCTTCCACCAAGTTGGAAATCCATTGCAACTCCGAGACTGAGGTTTTCATTATAGGTTTCTGTGGGATCGGCCACCAGGTTCCCGTTTTGATCATATACGATATCATCCATTCCCTCGAAAAGATTGTATATGGCAAATTTTTGGGATTGTATGAGTTCTTTATTGAGTGCCTCAGTGATGTTGAGGACACCTGTAGTGAATTCAACTGCCTCTGCTTCCCTGTCAATTGCGGTTGAATTTCCGCTTGTGAAGATGAGTCGAGAGTTGAATTTTGAGGATTCAATGGTTACAACATCACCATTGTTTTGGAGAACACGGTTTTCAAGGAATTGCATTCCGAAGTTACTTGCAATTGATTTGGACGCGGTAATTGCTGAATTAGAAAGATTGGAAAGCAGGACGATTGCTTGTCCTCCTAACCGGACGAAATCAGTTAGCTGCTTGATATAGGTGGTGGAATACCCGTCCTTACCAACCAAAACAATGACCAACGCGTCGTCCTCAATTTCAGTTGTATTGAAAACACTGTCGTCCTTGTTGAAGGTGAAGTTGTAGCCATAGAGTTCAAGAACAGATCTTAACCCTTCATCCGCACCTTCTCCTAAGGCATCTACATATATTCTTGTTTCCTCTGGCCGAGGTGCCAAAGCAAACCCAGTTCCTGTTTCATTTACCCTTAGGGTGAACCATTCTGTGGTCAATGCATCTGAAAAGGTGGCATTTGCGGAGGAATTAAACCAAACAACAAAACGGAATTGGAGAATGTTGGTCTCCTTTAGATTATAATCGGATCCATTGACGTCCTGGCTATTGGCAGGTTTGGTGAATTCATAGGATACAATGGTTTGACCGTTTTCAGTTTGGTTGAGCCGTACGGCATTTCCTTCGTTTGTTCCATTTACTGCAACGTCTGCTTGCAATGGCGCCGTTGCATTCGCCGTGGTACTACCATCATAGGCAGTTTCATTGTATTGATCCACCACAAGGATATCATCAGGTGAATCGATTGTTCCAACTTCTTTCTTGTCAAGATTTCTGTCAATCTGCAATGCAACAAAGTCATGGGTCTGGTTTATTGGGTTTGATGCATTCACGATGACAAATTCGGGATTTGTGAAATTAAGTGCGAAGAAGAGGGAGTCATTCGTAGTGGTGAGCAAGACATCTGCACGACCTCC
>JALUTL010000278.1 GCA_027016475.1 Candidatus Heimdallarchaeota archaeon | reverse complement strand
AGTCTGGATTTATGACAAAATATTTTGTGTTGTCAAATTCGGGATCAGCCTTGATTTTTTCAACATAGATCTCCTCAAATTCTTCATGAAGTCCTGTGATTGTAATTTCAGTGCTTTTTGCACCGGTCAAACCTTCAGACGGTTTGATTTCCGCCACCAAACGTGCTTCTTCAAAGGTTGACAAACTCATATTTACATTGAGGTTTGCAGATCCGTCAGCCAAAGTTTGATTTGTTCCCAACAAGTATTTTCCGAAAACGGCTTCCATGAAGAAGTAAACTGTTGTGCCTGCTGGAGCATTGGTGTTGACCTCTAGATGGTAAAGCTCTCCTTCAATCTGTGTTGCCGTAAACTGATTAATGGTCACCTTTTGAGGAGGAGAGACTGATGACGGCAGAATTTTCACACGAAGGTTTCTTTGAGAGTGATAGGTATGATAGACCAACGTATCACTTGTTGCATGGCCTGCCACAATGAAGCCGAATGTTCCATTGATTGAAAGGGTATAATGAGTGGCATTATTGGAGCCTGTAAATTTGAACGGAACAATCATTTCCAAGGTAGTTCCTTCATTGTCCTCAGAGCCAGCCATATTTTCCCCATAATCTTGCAGAAAGCTGGGGAATTCATTTCCTATACCCTTCCAAACAGCTGGACTGACCAATTGCGATGAGGCAGGATTGTATCCTGAAGTAAAGAGGGTTGAGTTCAACATACCGTTTTCACCCCATCCGAAGCCCATCCATCCTTTCATGCCTATGCCTCGAAGCCCAATTTTGACATGGGTTCCATTATGAACAAAAGAAACATCAGCAAAGTGAACACCTCCGACAGAAGTTATGCTTATTGTCTCAGGATATTCATTTGGATCAATTGTTCCGTCTAGTTCACTCATGTCAATCGCTTGGCTATACATAAAGTAATTTTCCGTTTGCTCTTGATTCATCTGTAAGTTGGAGCTTGTGTTTCCAACTTGAAGCAGAAGAAACATGGAAAGCAGGACGGCAAATGAGATTGCAAATAATTGTCTCTGTCTCACGCTATATCCACCTTCAAAAAGTTGGTCATAGGTCAAGGAAAAATTATATATCTTTATAGTCATCGATTGGTCTTCCATTAAAAAGCCAAGAAACAACTAAACTTTGTCTCTTTAAGAATCGTTGTTTGATTCAAAAACAGGTTCGTTGAGATTTTCACTTTTTTCTTCAAGTGATATATCAGCAGATCCGTCAGGGTGAACCGTAAGCTTTCGTATGGAGGTTTGGTTATTCCGTATTTTCTTATAGATTTCATTGGCAAACCATTGGGAATAAGGAGTCCCGCTATATTGCTGTTGCCAAATGTCATAAATTCCGGGAACTTCAGCCTTTTCAACGAGGTTTGCAATGATCAATTCCACCTCTTCTTCATTTCCACCTGCCAATTCAGCAATGTTTTGGAGAGTCGCGGTGCTCCAAGGCGGAGTTGAAATCAAAATCCTCTTGACTGCGTTGTAAAGACGAACTTTTTCCAACGTTTCAGGATCCAAGCCAATCTTGTTCTCCTCAGTTGCAAAGATGTCATCAACCTTGTTCTTCAGTTCGTCTCTTTTTCGGAAGAGAATGTCGGATTGTCGTGCATTCAGAATTTCCCGGGCACGTTCCCGAGCTTTTTCCAATTCAGATGCTTCAGATTCTGGTTGAGGAGTTGTCGGCTGTTGCCAAACTTTTTCAAGGGATTCTTTTTTCAATATTTTTCGGTACAGCAGAGGTAATTCCAAGGCGTATGAAAATGCAGCATTTCTTTCTATCACAAGCAGTATAAAAGATGCGACAATCGCCAGAATCGTAATGTTGACAACATTAACCACTGTGTTGTTGAGAAAAGACAGGGAGACCAATGGATCATTTAAGTCGTCCTTGTTCAGAGAAAAAGTTGAAACGGCTATTGTCAAAAAGTGAATGGCAGTTATCAAAACAGTGGGAAAGGCCACCACTTGGAAAAAAGTTCGATCATTCTGTGAAAAGCCGCTGATGACGAACTTCATTCGATACATGTTGCTCAGTTGAAATTGGAGATCATCATCCTCTATTGAAGTTCCATGCAAAGATTTCTTAAGCTTGGCAAGGACATTTGTATCGAGTGAGGGAAGATCCATAGGAGGGGATATTGCAACCAATGACAATGAACGGTAAACCTGATAATGGAAAAAATACATTCCGATCAGCATGAATGTCTGAAACTCTGAAAAACCAAGCCCAAAGACCAAATATGCCAATTCCAGCACAATAAATGCAATAGTATATATGACATAGGTGCGCAATTCTATGACTTTAACTGATGTTTTCCCAAAAAATTGGTGAAGCAAAGGAAACAAAAGAACATAAATGGTCAAAATGAGATGCCAATAGACCAAACGCCCAGTAACGATCATTCAAATGTGGTTTGGAAATGTCTTATGAAAAACTTACTCTTAGAACAAGGGATTAGTTTACACATTCAGTGTGATCTTCCCATATTGATCTAGATATCTTTTGCCTTCTATTTTCAGAGTCCAGTAAACGACTCCTTCAATAACAATGAGCATGGGCAAAGAAAGAATAACCATGCTCACCAATGTTGGATCGGGAGTAACTATGGCAGCAAGGAAAAACACTCCGAAAATCATTTCACGACGGCGAGTGTAAATCTCTTCAGCGGGAAGAAGATCCAGTTGAACTAGAGCGACAAGAACCATTGGAGACATATAAAGAATTCCTGCACCCACAGTTCCCCAAATGAGAATGTTCAGAACCGCCTGCAAATCGAACCAAGGCTGTACACCATCAACAAAGGTGGAAGCAAGGGAAAGAATACGAAGTGTAACAGGTATTATTGTCGTAAAAGAGATGACAGCTCCCATCACAAAAAGGACGATACTCGCGGCAAATATCTGTTTCAGCACCTGATCTTCCTTTTCTGTTAGTCCAGGTCTAATGTATTCGTACAATTCATGGACGGTAAGGGGTAAAGAAAGGAGAATTGCAATTGAAATGGCCAAATTGATGTAAAGTGTTATCGGGGCAATTGGAGTTCCAATGTAAACTGTGACATCCCCGCCTTCCCTCAAAGAATCAAGCCCGTAGGAAATGATGTTGTTGAGCAAAGCAAGGACAGCAGGACTATATGGGTCGATTGCTAAATCACCCTCCTCGTTCAGTCCGGGAATCACCATAATGAATAGAGTCATCAAAAAAACCACTTTTGCAACCTTCCTCAGTCGCCCCCACAGCTCAATCAAATGATCCTGAAGTGGAAGGGGCCCTCCATCATATTTCAAGTCCAAGGAAGGAGTAGAAATGTCCAAAGACGGAGTTGTCATGCCAAAAAGAGGGTCAGGCTTTTTGCTTTCCTTGATGAACTCTTCAACAAAGCTTGGCAAAGCCTCTCCTGGACGGGCAGTCCTAGTTATTTCCTCGCTTAAGGCACGGGCAGTTGCCTGCCCTTCGACCATCCATCTTGGGACATATTCATCTTTTTGTTTGTCAGGCATTGCTCAATCACATAAGACACATTTTGAAAATAAAGTTTCAGTTAGTTGGTAAGTGTTGAAGAAGTTGTCAATTCATGATGAATTAAGCAGATCTTGGGCAATTGCCTCAATGGATCTGTGTTCTGTGGGAATGCCTTTTGCCTTGGCTGCCCTGATAATTTCCTGTTCTTCAGGTGTCAATGCCGGATCTGTATCGGAGCCAGTCCCTTCAGTGATTGATTTGGACACCTGATTGAGTCCCTGGCGATATTTTGCATGTGCTTGCCCCAAAGCCTGAGCGAATTGGGGGATTTTTTGGGGGCCAAACAGGAGCAAAGCCAATCCGAATATTACAAGAAGTTCTTGCGGACCAAGAGCCATTATATTCACCTTTTAGGTCTAAATAATATGCGGTTGCCAATTTAAAAAACATTTGGATTGAAACGACGTCCGTTCCCAGAAATCTGTAGATGGGAAATATTATATAGCAGTTTGAAGATTTTTGGATAGGTACTAGATTTAACCGACAAATATATATACAGCCGAATCGATGTATCTGATGTATAATACATAAATTATCATAGTGAAGGTGGCAACATGAATTTTGACGACGATGATTTTAAGGAATTGGACAATTTTGCAAGGCAGTTTTTCGGAATGTCATTCAGGGAATTGATCGAAAAATTGCAGACTGATTTTGCAAGGCTTTTTGGTGAAGGAAATTTTGATTTTTCCGAAAAGTCTATTGCAGACATCTTCAAAATGTTTGGACAAATTGATCCTGAAAGTTTGCCAAATGTCAAGTCATTCAGGTTTGTAATGAAAGACGGCAAACCCTATTTTGAAATGGGCAGTAAACCTTTCAATCCATTCGGTACAGGAATGGAACCGTTTCAACAACCGGCTACCACTGAAAAAGTCAATCCGGACGGAACCATTGAACCCTATACAGAAACATCAATAATGGAAGGGCAAACGGTGGTTGTTGCAGAACTCCCAGGTGTTGAAAAGGATGGAATCCAAATAAAATTGAAGAATGAAGGACTTTTCATAAAAGGCAGGGCCACCACAAACGATGTAGTGTATGTGAAAATGGTTCCAATCGATCACGTAAAGCAACTTGACAAGGAAAAGATCCGGGCGAAGATCACCAACGGAATTTTAGAGGTAACCATGCCACATTTACTCGGTGCTCAAATTGATGAAGATTTTGTAATCAATATCGATTAATTTCAAGTTCGAGTTTTATTGCAATCAGCAACAAATAAATTCTTGAGGAAAACATCCACACGAGGACGTCATGGGAAAAGAAGTTATGCTGAAAGTTGAAGAAGGGGCAAAAAGTGATGTCGGAAGACAAATCGCAAGAGTTCCATCAGACATTGCAGAAAGCTTGGGCATAAAGACAGGAGATGTAATTCAGATTGAAGGAAAAAGGACAACCTATGCTTTGGCTTGGAGATCAACTCACGACGCCGGGGAAAAAATTATCCGCCTAGACAGTACAATGAGGCAAACTGCAGGTACAGCACTTGATGAAACTGTCAAAATAACCAAAGCCGAAAAAGTCAGCATAGCAAAAACAGTTCATTACTACATGTTTGAAAAACTTTCATCAGGATTTGGGACTATGTTGTCCAGATTTTTGGAAGGAAAGGTGGTTTCCCAAGGAGACTGGTTTCATGTAAACATTGGATTCGGAAAGACGGTTTCGGTTCAAATAACTGCAATAGACACTGAACCTCCAGCAATAATAACACCCCAAACCAAATTCTTTGCAAGTGATGCCGCACCAATAGAAGAAACGATTGGCAAAAAAGTGAAGGTCAGCTATGAAGACATTGGAGGGTTGAGGGATGCAGTGAAGAAAATCCGGGAAATGGTAGAATTGCCCCTCAAATACCCTGAATTGTTTGACAGGCTTGGTGTTGGTGCCCCAAACGGATTGCTCCTCTATGGACCGCCAGGAACTGGCAAAACGTTATTGGCAAAGGCTGTTGCGTTTGAAACAAATTCCCACTTCATCTCGATCAATGGTCCGGAAATCATCTCCAAATATTATGGTGAAAGTGAGGAAAAGCTCCGTCAAATCTTTGCTGAAGCAAAGTCCAAGGAGCCGACAATCATTTTCATTGACGAGATTGACGCCATTGCACCAAAACGATCCGAAGCAGTAGGCGAAACAGAACGCAGAATTGTCGCACAACTTCTTACACTCATGGATGGGCTTGAGCAACGGGGGAGAATTGTAGTCATAGCCGCAACAAACAGGCCCGATTCAATTGATGAGGCATTGAGAAGAGGCGGAAGATTTGACAGGGAAATTGAGATCGGTGTCCCCGACAAGGACGGAAGGCGTGAAATTTTGGAAATCCTCACCCGAGGGATGCCGTTGAACGAAAACGTCAATTTGGAGGAAATTGCAGACTTGCTCCATGGGTATGTTGGCTCTGACATTGCAATATTGATCAAGGAAACGGCCCTCATCAGCCTTTCCAGAATAGTGCCCAATCTCACCCTAAATGAGCAACTGAATCCAGAGCTTTTGGATCAGATTGACGTCAGAATGGAAGATTTCCTGAAGGCAATGGAAGAGGTTCGTCCTTCTGCCTTACGAGAGGTGTTCGCAGAAATCCCCAATGTCTCATGGGAAGACATAGGAGGATTGGAAGAAGTCAAAAGACAACTGAAGGAAGCAATAGAGTGGCCGCTGAAGCATAAGAACCTCTACAAGCAGATGAACATGAAGCCTCCAAAAGGCATTTTGCTTCATGGCCCCCCAGGGACAGGAAAAACTATGCTGGCACGAGCGGTAGCAAATGAAATCAATGCAAATTTCATTTCCATAAAGGGACCTGAGCTCTTGAGCAAATATGTGGGAGAAACAGAAAAGGCAATCAGGCAGATTTTCCAGAAGGCCAGAAGGGCATCACCAAGCATAATTTTCTTTGATGAAATAGATTCAATTGCACCTGCCAGAAAAGGTTCAGGAGACACGCATTTTACCGAACGGGTTGTCAGCCAACTGCTGACGGAAATGGATGGATTACAGGAGCTTCAAGGCGTGTTCGTCCTTGCGGCAACCAACCGTCCAGACATTATTGATCCAGCATTGCGCAGACCCGGCAGGTTCAGCAAGATTATTTTGGTTCCGCATCCAGACGTCCATTCAAGAAAAGAGATTTTCAAAACACATGTAGGGGAGGTTGCCGTGGACAGCAAGGTTTCATTTGACGATCTGGCCCGTCAGACAGAAGGATACACCGGGGCAGAAATCGCCGAAATAGTGGCTGTTGCAAAGGAAGAGCTCCTAAGGGAACTGATAGACGGAAAAAACGACAAGATGGAGCTCAAGCTCAGGCATTTTCAGGCTGGACTGCAAAAAGTCTCGCCAAGCAAAATGAGCTATACCCTTCGCCCACCAAAGTCAGGGCAATTGGATTATGCCTGATCCTTGAGAACATCCAGAATGTCTGAATCACCGGGATGTATGATTGTAACTGCCGAGGTGAGGTGCGGACGGCCGCAGACAACCCCCAAATCCTGTGAAGTTTTGGGATATTCAACGACAGGCACTCCAGAAAGACCGGCATAGTACTCAAGATCCTCCCTCAACTCTTTCGGGGCATTGGATGCCACCACTATGAGTTTGGCCTCCTTGAGCATGGCCGCCTTGATGGCGTATTTCATTCCGATCTTTGTCTTGCCAGACTTCCTTGCAACACTAATGCTTGTTTCCAAATCAACCATGGATATCACGTCTCAATTTTGCTTAAATAACCCTTTAACGCGTCCAATTTAAAGATATGGAAACGAATCGTCACTTGTCTATGGTTTCTCTGGCAATAACAACACGCTGGATTTCGGATGTCCCTTCGTAAATGGCTGTAATCTTTGCATCACGGTAGTACCGTTCAACGGGAAAATCACGGGAATACCCTGCACCACCATGGATCTGCAAAGACATGTCGGCAGCACGCACGGCCGCCTCGGATGCATAAAGCTTGGCCATGGCAGCCTCCTTCGTGAACCTCTTGCCCTGATCCTTCATCATTGCGGCTTGCCAAGTCAACAAACGGGCAGCCTCCATCTCCATCGACGCATTGGCAATCATCCACCTCAGTCCCTGAAACTTTGAAATGGTCGTGCCGAACGCCTGCCGCGTGTTGGCATACGAAATTGCGGCCTCCACCGCGGCCAAGCCGATGCCCAATGCCTGCGCAGCAATCCCGATTCTTCCCCCGTCCAAGGTGGACATTGCTATCTTGAAGCCTTCACCCTCCTTGCCAACCAAGTTCTCCTTGGGAATCCGACAGTCGTCAAAGGTCAACGGCGTTGTCGGTGATGCACGAATTCCCAGCTTCTTTTCCTTCGGACCAATGATGAAGCCTGGCGTCCCCTTTTCCACAACAAAGGCGGACATGCCCTTGTGCTTCAACTCAGGCTGTGTTTTGGCAAAGACCACATACACATCGGCAACGCCTCCATTGGTGATCCACATCTTGTTTCCTTTCAATATGTATTCATCGCCGTCCAACACCGCCGTTGCACGCCCGCCCGCAGGATCACTCCCTGCATCAGGCTCCGACAGCGCAAACGCACCAAGCCGCCCCCCTTCCGCAATTTTCCGAAGAAAAGTATCCTTCACATATTCAGAACCGTAGGTTTCCAATGGATAGGCTGCCAACGAGTTGTTCACACTCATCATCACGCCAGTGCTGGCACACGCCTTACTTACTTCCGTCATGGCCAACACGTAGCTCAATGTGTCCAATCCGGATCCACCATACTCCGGTGAAACCATCATGGCCAAAAAACCAGCATCACGCAAGGCTTCAAACGATTTTTGGGGAAACTCCTCGTTTGCATCATAATATGACGCATTGGGGGCTATCACATCCTCCGCTATCTCTTTTGCTGTCTGCTGAACAAGCTTCTGCTCTTCTGTAAGCTCAATCATCAACCAATCTTGAATACCGTGTTCTTCAAAATTTCCCTAAATGCAGATCAAAATGAACAGTCTAGATCGTGATTACTTCAAATTGTGAGGGACTGAGGGAATTGATCTCTTCATTCAGCTTCTTCAACGAATCAATGGATTCCTCGTACTTCATCCGAGGAATACGGTCAAACACCTCATTGGCCAGAATGTCCTGCAAGTCAACGCCAGCATCATACAGCTCACGCATCTTGTCATACAGGTTGAAAATGTTCCTCAGCATCCATGACTGCTTCTCAGGTGAACAGTACGCATCGACTGGATGGAACGCATTCTGCTGAAGATAGTCCTCCTTCAGCATACGGGCAGCCTCCAATGTAATCCGTTCAACCGGTGAAAGCGCATCCGGACCAACCAACTGCACAATCTCCTGCAAATCATTGTCCTCCTGCAACAGACGGAACGCTCGAGTTCGCAACTCATCAAAGTCCTCCGAGAAATGCTTCAGATAGAACGGCTTCAGAACATCCCAGTACAAGGTGTAGCTCTCCAAATACGAAATGGCAGGAAAATGCCGCTGTTCCGCAAGCTTCTTGGTCAATGCCCAAAACACCTTCACAATACGCAACGTGTTCTGCGTTACAGGCTCTGAAAAGTCACCACCCGGCGGAGAAACTGCTCCAATGATCGAAACCGAACCAGTCTCATTCCCCTTCGAGTTCATGATCACAACACGCCCACCACGTTCATAGTAGGCTGCAATCTTTGATGCCAAATACGCAGGATAACCAGCCTCTCCAGGCATCTCCTCCAAACGACCGGAGATCTCCCTCATCGCCTCAGCCCAACGGGAGGTCGAATCTGCCATCATCGCAACATCATAGCCCTGATCACGGAAATACTCTGCCATCGTAATCCCTGTATACACTGACGCCTCACGAGCAGCCACAGGCATGTTCGAAGTGTTCGCAATCATCGTCGTCCGGGCCATCAGCTTCAATCCAGTCGTAGGATCATCCAAATGCGGAAATTCCTCAAGCACATTCGTCATCTCATTGCCTCGCTCACCGCAACCAACATACACGACAACCTGCGCATTGCAGAACTTGGCCAGCTGGTGCTGGCTGACCGTCTTCCCAGTGCCGAACGGCCCCGGAATCGCTGCAACTCCACCCTTCGCTATCGGAAAGAACGTGTCAAAAATCCGCTGACCAGTAATCAAAGGCTCATCCGAAGCCAAACGACGCTTGAACGGGCGAGGAACACGAACCGGCCACCTTTGATAGCCCAAGACCTCATGACGTGTGCCGTCCGCAGATTCAACAACTGCCAAAACCTTCTCAATAGTATAACGACCAGATTCAGCAACCTCTACAATCTTCCCGGATATGTTCGGAGGAATCATGATCCTGTGCAAAAACGCAGGCGTCTCCTGAACTGTGGCTATCACATCGCCACCAACAACCTCGTCGCCAACCTTCGCAATAACCTCAAAATTCCATTCCTTCTTCAAATCCAAGGCAGGTGTCTCAACACCCCTATTGATGAACGAACCCGTAACCTCCTTGATCGCAGGCAATGGACGCTGAATCCCATCATAAATTTGGGACATGATCCCAGGACCCAACATCACCGACAACGGCTCCCCAGTACCAACAACAGGCTCCCCAGGACGAATGCCGTCCGTAATCTCATAGCACTGAATCGTCGCAATGTCGCCATCAACCTGAATAATCTCCCCAATCAACCCAAGATTCCCAATCCTGGCAACATCATACAATCGAGCACCAAGCATCCCTTTCGCCTGAACTACGGGACCCGAAATCCGAATAATAGTACCTCTAATCTGTGAACTCATCGCTTAAGCCTCCAATGGAATCGCAAGACGCAACCCCATCGTTTCACTCTGAATGCAACTCAATACACAAATCATTAAAGCTTGATGATAGGGATTCACAAAAATTACAAAAAAAATAAACTTCAACAATAACAAAAATTCAAAAAGGAAAAACAGCCAAACAACCATCACATCAACTCAGCCCTTACGTATCCAAAATTCATCTGCATAATGATGTGAAA
>JALUTL010000277.1:2051-3468 GCA_027016475.1 Candidatus Heimdallarchaeota archaeon | reverse complement strand
TATTAGATTAGTAAGTCAATTTAATTTCTTTTTCTGTGGATGATGACAAGAACTCCAAAACCAACCAAGAATGGGATGATTGGCATAGGAACGAATGAGCTGGATGGGCAGTGGGTTTCAGGAACTTCTCCAGTTGCTCCAGATCCAGTCAATGTTGTGGTATCAATTTCGGGAATGTCTGTTCCATTTGCTTCCCAAATTGAATAGGTGAAGGGTGGAGTTCTGTCACCGTTGGAATCAAATTTGATTGTTCCGGTGGCTGCATCAGTATAGGCTTCGGCAGTAGATCGCAGATTGTCTGCAACCTTGCATGCCCTTGCTTCACCTGCTGCAATGACTGCCTTACCGATCAGCATAGTTGCGTCATATGCTTCAGGTACGAAGATGGATGAGGCAGTGTTGTATTCAGTTTCGAATTTTTCAAGGAATGATGAGCTTGCAGACAATTTTGGTGCAACACCGATCACTCCTTTGAAAGTGTCATTGGATGAGACTTTGGTATACATCTCCTTGGATGCAATTCCATCAGTACCGATAATCACAACATCATCCAATGCGCTGTTGGCCCTGATTGCATCAAGAATCTTGCCACCGTCATCCAAGAAGCTTACCATGAAGATACCGTCTGGATTCGCGTTCGCGATTGATGTAATGTCAGAGGAAAAGTCAGTCTTTGTGACTTCATAACCGATGTTTACTACGACAGGACCATTAGCTTTCTCAAACGCTTCCTTGAATGCACCAGTCAATCCTTGGCCGTATGCATCGTTAAGACCTATCACTGCTACTTTGGTCAAGTTCTTTGATTTGGCCAAATCAGCAGCGGCCTGCCCTTGGTATGCATCAGACGGGACAACCCTGAAGAGGAAGTCACTGTCATTTGCAGTGGAGATTGATGGTGATGTTGACGCATAGGAAATCATCGGAATTGCGTTATCCACTGCAATTGGCATTGCAGACAGTGTTGATGACGATGCGGCAGCACCGACTACACCAACAACGCCAGCCTGAGCCAAAGCAGTCATTGCGTCGGCTGCACCGTTCGGGTCGGTTTTTGTATCCTGAACTTCAAGAACAAACGTGTAGTCCGTCTGTTCAGCGTTCAAATCTTTGATGGCCAACTTTGCACCGTTTTCAAATGTTTGACCAAGGGATCCAAGAGCCCCTGTTTTTGGTGTAAGCAGGCCGATTTTCACTTCTGTTGCACCCTGCCCTGGCGCAATGCCAGAACCGAGCAACAAGAAGGTCATTAAGCCAATTAACAAAAAGGTTTTTCGTTTCATATCTTTTTACCTCTTGCGAGTAAAAGTAATTCTACATATGGGATGACATTTAAAAATTTGACGGGGAATTGTGCAGAATTCGTTTATGTGAAAGGTTTTTTTTGTGCGTTTTTTTTTCAAAACAAGTACGTTTG
>JALUTL010000277.1:0-2041 GCA_027016475.1 Candidatus Heimdallarchaeota archaeon | reverse complement strand
CTACAAACGGTAAATTGTTTGAAAAGATCAATCTGGCTTGTAAATGCTTGAGTCAATCACAACTTTCGATATAGAGAAAGCATGTTCAATTGTTTCGTTTAATCCTTCAAAGTTGACCAATGCCTCACCCAATCCAATCAATTCGCCTTTGGCAGTTTTTGCAGCCACCGTTTCACCTTTTGTGATTTTGTGAGAATGACCTAGGATTCCTTTTGCTCCAAGATCCGCACCATGGCTGACACTCCAAACTGCATTGTTCTTGACAATGATTTCCTTGAGATGGACAATGCCTTCTTCAAGTGGGACAATTGTGCTTCGCAATTTCGTTTCATCTCCAAATTCTTTCCAATCCATGTAGGCATCAAACAATTCATTCAACGTTTTTCTTGTTTCTTCTGTGAAAACACCAGTCCTGGTTCTTCTCAATTCCTTCATGTGTGCCCCTACGCCACTGGCCCGCCCTAAATCTTCGCAGAGCGTTCTGATGTAGGTTCCAGCTTCACATTCTACTTCAAACAGCACTTCGGAATCCGTTTCTTCCAAAAAATTCAACCGATAAATTGTGCGTTTTCTCAATCGCCGCTTGACATTTGATTCAAGTGGAGGATATTGGTAAATGACACCTGTAAAGTCTTGAAACAATTGTTCCCAATTAATGGCATGGATTTTGGAATGTTTTGCCATGTTGCAGACATAGACCTTCGGCAAGAGGTGAAGTGTATGAAGGATTTTGGTTGCATTGAGCAAGCCTATGGGCAAAATGCCAGTAACATCTGGATCCAAAGTGCCCGCATGTCCTGCCTTTTTTATTTCAAGAATTTTTTTTACGGTTGCAACCACATCGTGGGAGGTTGGCCCTGCTGGTTTATCTAGGTTGATCATCCCGAACCTAATGTGATCTTTGATTGGTCGGTTGTGGGGAAAATATCCAATTGGTTCTTCACGGTCAGATGTAAACGCATCCAAGTCAAGCCAATTGATATTGGAAAAGTCACCCTGTGTGGTCATGAAAATCCTATCTTTCTTCAACAGCTATTTCTACATGGGTAAGGACATTGTTTTTGGCTGAGGAAGAGCGGAAGGCTCGATAGAATATCCTTTTGAGTTGCCTGCCTTTTTGGCTTGCTGCATGAATAATCTGAAGCCGATCAATTTCAAGCCCTTTGTATTCGGCATTCTTTTCAACATTGTCCAAAACTTCCAAGATTTTTGCAGCCGCCTTTACAGGATAACGTCCGACATCCCATCCCACAAGATCTGAGCGGTGGCCAACCTTTTTGTGATGCCGTTTGAACGGAACGGAGCGTTCTTTTTTGATAACTTTTTCCAAGTATTCTTTTGCATCCTCCAAAAACATACCACGGATAGTGTTGCAGATTTCTCTGGCATGCTTGTGGGAAATGTCCAATTCTCTGCCCGATGCAAGTGCAGTCTTGTCGGGATCCAGTCCAAGTACAGAATAGCCAAATCTTGCCATATCTATCACCTATCTATTTCAGAGGAACAAACATTGAGGATCGGGTTGCTCCGATACCTGGCGCTGAGTGCTTGACTACCTTTCTCGGATGGGCATACTCGGCGAAGTAGTCCCCGATTTTGTCGATAGTAAGCTCAACAGGCACAAATTCTTTTCCGTTGTGGATTTCCACAGTCAATCCGACAAACTCTGGAAGGATAATGAAGTCACGTAGGTGAGTTTTTACGACTACCTGTTTGCCCTTTTCCATAGCTTTTTTGGCATCTCTCAGATCCTTCAGAAGTTTTTTCCGATCATGAGTCCAGTATTGCGGACGGGTCAAACTTCTCCGTTGCCTGGCGGGGAGGAGCTCCACAATCTCGTCCAAGCTCATGTTTTGAAGCTCTGCAAGGGTTTTTCCCCTATAAGTTGTTATTCGTTTGCTCATCTTTACAATTTTGACTATGAATTGGTTTTATTTTAAATTAACTAAAGGTTGCAACCTAAATCAACAACATGAATCCTGTCATTTTGTGGATGGGGAACGCGTGACTAAACGAACGCCACCAATGATGCATATAAACG
>JALUTL010000276.1 GCA_027016475.1 Candidatus Heimdallarchaeota archaeon | reverse complement strand
GAATGGCAATGGATCCCATCCCTCTCCGAGCACGTTGGCCAAATCCGCCAAATGTCAACGCTATTCTGAACATCCATGGTATTTCAGTGGACAAACTTGCTCCAATCTGCCGAGGCTGAAGAACAACTTCAAAACGTGATCCTGCATCAATGGATGGAAGAGTAAACTCTTTTTTTGGAACAGGGTTAGAAGGTTTGGAAACAAATGGAGTTAATGGCTTGATCTGCACAAGAACTTTTGATTTCTGAGATGTACTTGAAGAATGTCCTCCAAAGATTACGACCTCATTGGCAAACATGGTTATTGCTTCTGAAGGATGGACTGCGCGAAACCAAAACCTTACAATGCCCTTTAATGAGGGTGCTCTAAGCTCCGCATAATCCCGATCATAGAATGGCTTATTGAAATTGGGGTAATTGCCTGACAAATAAATGAATGCATCACAGGACTCCCTGCCTTGATTGCATTATCAAGCCACTTGTTAAACTTTTCTCGAATCCCTCATGCCGTTGCCTAGAATGTCATCATATTTTTGGCTTGCGGATTGTTTAGCCATAGTCTTTTTTTGCTCTCTTGATTCTGTGAATCTCGAGAAAATATTCGCAAAATATGCAATGTTTTTTGAATTTTAGATGAAGGATCTCCCCAAAAACTAAATACCATAATGAAGGAACATGTATGGAGAAGGAAGGGATGTGAGTATATAAATGAATTCAACAGTCTTTATTTTTGAAGGAAATTGGATAATTTTTCCTAAAACTACGGGGTGCTCTTATAAGGGATTCAACTTATCGGGGGTTTGGCCGAATCGTGTGCGCCAGATCCCATTCTGCAGGGGATTCAGCCTCTCCTGACAACGTCTATGGAGTACCTTTCTGATCTAGACCACCATGCCACCATCCTGCACGATAGAAATAAATTTTATAATGAGTATGAGAGTGGCAATTTGTGCTGTCCAAAACGTATGTGCCCAAGGAGTTTGAAAGCGACATCTACAAATGGTGGCAGGAGAAGGGATTTTTCCGTCCGGAAACTTTGGTTGAAAAGGGAATTATAGACAAGGATGCAGAGCCCTATTGCATTACCATTCCCCCGCCCAATGTGACTGGTGTCCTTCATTTGGGCCATGCCATGACTATAGCAATCGAGGATCTGATGATACGCTATGCACGGATGCAGGGGAAAAAGGCCCTTTTTGTTCCCGGCTGTGATCATGCAGGCATTGCCACACAGAACGTAGTGGAACGTGAATTGGCAAAAAAGGGCATTTCCAGAAAAGAACTGGGACGAGAAAAATTTCTGGAAGAGGTCTGGAAATGGAAGGAGCATTCCCACCGAATCATCAATGAACAATTGGTGAAGCTCGGGCTCAGTTCCGACTGGGAAAGGGAACGGTTCACAATGGACGACATGCTGTCACAGGCGGTAAGGGAGGCATTTGTCACACTTTATGAGCGCGGCTTGATCTACCGCGGAAGCTATTTGGTGAATTGGTGTCCTGGTCGGTGTGAATCTGCCATCTCAGATCTGGAGGCAGAGCCAAAGGAGGTCGAAGGGAAGCTTTACACCATTCGCTATCCCATCAAGAACGAGGGATGGTCTGGCCCACAGGGTGAATGGGGATCGGGCAATTGGGCAAAAGGTGCGACTGAATTTATAGAGGTTGCCACAACGCGTCCAGAAACCTTGCTTGGAGATGCGGCAGTTGCAATCCCTGTCGATGGAGGCATGCATGCTGGATTGAAGGGCAAGGTTGCTGTCCTTCCTGTGTTGGGCAGAGAGATCCCGATCATTGAGGACGCACATGTTGATGCGGAATTTGGCACAGGTGCGGTAAAGGTGACTCCTGCGCATGATTTCAACGATTATGAGATTGGACAGAGGCATGACCTTCCCATGTATTCGATTTTTGACGACAAATCTGTTCTTCTCGAGGAATATGGCGGCAAATACGCCGGCATGGATCGTTTTGACGCCCGAAAAGCAATTGTTGACGATCTCAAGAAGGAAGGGCTTTTGGCAAAGGTTGAGGACTACGTCCATTTGGTGCCTCACTGCCAGCGGTGCAGCACAGTTGTTGAACCGAGGGATTCAGTTCAGTGGTTTGTCAGAACCAAGCCGCTTGCTGAAAAGGTCATATCAAAGATTGAGAAGGAAGGGCTAGTTTTTGTTCCACCCAAAATGAAAGACCGGTTGTACCAATGGATCAATCCAGAAACGATACGTGATTGGTGCATTTCCCGGCAACTTTGGTGGGGGCATCGAATTCCGATTTGGTACTGCAATAACTGCGAAGGGGTAACTACTGGACGGACTGACCCTGACAAGTGCGGTTCATGCGGCAGTGCCGACATTTGGCAGGAGGAGGATGTTTTGGACACATGGTTTTCATCTGGGCTGTGGCCGTTTTCCACACTTGGCTGGCCAGAAGAAACGTCTGACATGAAAGAGTACTATCCCAACAAGATACGGGAGACTGGATATGACATCATATTCTTCTGGGTTGCACGTGAGCTGATGCTGGGTGTTGAATTGACAGGGAAGCTTCCTTATGAAGTCACCTACTACCATGGACTTATCCGAGACGAGCATGGACGAAAAATAAGCAAGTCTATGGAAAACATTGATGAATATGACCCTCTGAATTTCATTGAAAAGTATGGTGCAGACACGCTGCGCTATACATTGGTAATCTATTCGACCCCGGGGCTAGATACGAATTTGGATCCGAAAAACATTGAGGGTAGCCACAAATTCGGCAACAAACTTTGGCAAGCCACAAAGTTCATTCTCGGTAACATTCCAGAAGACTTTTCCTATGTTCCTGTCACTTCAGCCAGTAATTTGACCATGTCAGACCTTTGGATAGTTCATGAGATCAACACATTGGTTCAACGAGTGACTGACCTGATGAATGAGTACAACTATCTGGAGGCAGGCAGAGAAATACGTAGGTTCTTCTGGGGCTTGTTTGCAGATTGGTACATCGAAATCAGCAAGCGCAGGATTTATGAGGAAAAGAACCGTGATTCTGATCCTCGTCATGTCCTGATCTATGTAATGGACAGGGTTCTACGACTACTTCATCCATTCATGCCGTTCATAACTGAAAAGCTTTGGCAGGAATTTCCTGAAGGTGTCAAAGACCAAGAGGCCCTTATGGTAGCCCGCTGGCCCATCGCAGATTCTGATTTTCTTGAATTTGAAAAGAAAGAGGCTTTCGACCGGTTTTTGTCCGTTGTAACGACAATCCGCAGTATTAGGGGAGAGTTTCAGATACCGTTTGACAAAGATGTGAAAGTATTGGTTGCGGCTGGATCATGGGTATCTGATCTGGAAAACCTTGGGGACGAAATAGTCCATTTGACCAAGATCAAGGAGTTGAGAATATCTCCTGACCTTGAGCCTCCAAGACAATCCATTACTGCCGTAGATGGTGATGTGACTGTCTATATTCCAATGGAAGGGCTGATTGAAATTGAAAAGGAGCTTAAACGAATTGAAAATGAATTGAAGAAGCTGGACAGGCAAATAGCAGGGGTGGAAAAGAAATTGGGTTCAGAATTCGCATCACGAGCCCCTGAAGAGCTGGTTGAAAAGGAAAAGCAAAAACTTGAGGATCTGAAGCTGGCTCGATCCCAACTGCTGGAAAGACAACGACAGTTATCGAACTAGTTTTGCTTCCAAGTCTCCAATGTTGGGGATTTCCGTCTCCATTTTCTCAATAAATAGAAGATCACAAATATTGTTGCACTTCCTGTTACAATGCTCCAATATAATGGATTGAATGAAATTCCGTATGCCCTTGAAGCTGTTGAGTTTATCTGATTTACTGAATGCATTTCCATCAGGAAATCAAGGTTCTGAACTTGGCCACCAACAGCAAGTATCTCCATTTGGATGGTTTTCCTCTTCTCTTCAACTAGCCATCCTGTAATTTCATCATACCCAATTTCCATTGAAGTCATGTTGAAAACCTCATACATTTTTTGATATGTGCTGATCAACTGAAAATCTCCATTTGATGCTTCATAGATTTTCTTCACCAATTCCTCAATAGACCGCTCCAAAGAAACATTGTATGTGCTGAAAAATCCGTTGAATGAATTTCTGTTATGAAGCTGGTATGCATATTTGATTTTTAAACTGAATTCTTTCGTGAATTCCAAGTCTAACGCGTTGAACTGGGGTATGATATAAGATAGGAATATAATGAAACTGTTGTCTCAAATGAATTTTCCTTATCTTCAGAGAATCGATCAATGGTCGCTTCAATTCCAAGGCTGGGGACAATTTCATTTTTTTTGAGCATGTCTTCGAGAAGGAGTGACAATGTACAACCTTCCTTTATCTTGTTTGTTGGGAGAACCCACTGTCCACTGGTGTAGAACTGTGAAGAAAGTGCAAGGCATCCCTCAATAAGTGAGTCATCTGAAGGGTAGTGCATTTGAATGGTGCCTGTACTGAACAGGCTTTCTCCTGCTCCTGTTTCGACAGTAGCACGGACGTTTCCTTCGCTGCTCGACACATTCTGAATCATGATCCTGATTTTCGATGGAGGTAATGGAGGAATGTATGACGTGTTTACAAAACCTGCAACCTGTGCAGTATATGAATAGAAATTGTAAAAGGCTTCATCTCCTTCCTTCACTCTAAATTCTAGATTTTGTCCTGAAGCACCCTGAATTAGCAGAACAATTAAAAAAATTATGGGCAGTGCTTTTTTTATCAATGTCTACACATAACAAATGAATATATTTTTTTCAATTGCTATTTCCAACTAGATTTTTTGCTTTTTCAATTTTGCTGTCGCAACGGAAAGCATCAGAAGGCTGAATATTGCAAAAATCGATGTAAATCCGTTAGCCTTTTTGGGCTTTCTGTCCTCGATCTTGTCTGGCAGGTCTTTTGGTATTACATATACGATTGTTGAATCATTTGATTGATTTCCTCCCTGATCAGTTACAATCAATGTGAACACATACCGACCTGGATCTAGCCCGTCAATGCTGAATAGAAGTGTATCTGATTCAACATTTCCCTCTTGGACAAGTACGTCGTTTCTGTACAGTTGATAGGTTGAAGGGCTTGTTTCCTCTACTTTCCATTCAAGAAAATTGTTTGTGGAATTCTCTTCGTATGAAAAATCAGGCATTCCTCGAAGCTGTGGGGGACTTAGATCCTGCGTTTTTTGGACTTCAACGACCACCAAATGGCTGGCTGTATTGCCGCTCATGTCCTGAACGAACAGCTCCACCACAAACACCCCTTGGCTGGAAGCGAAGAAACTAAAGAGGATCGTTCCATTGTTCCAATATCCTTGTAGAACAAGTGAACTGTTAACAAATATTGAGTAGTTGGCTGGGTTCAAGTCAAAGGCATTCCACTCAATCGATACATTGGAACCTTCTTCAACTGACAAGAAATCTGGTCCCACAACCTGTGGTGGTGTGGTGTCAATGACTTCGATTGTTGTTGAAGCATAGGATTGGTTGCCATTCTCGTCATACATAAATATTTCAAACAGATGGATTCCCAAGCCTAAGTTGTCCACTGGAATTTCCAAAGGCACGCCCGAGCTCCACACTCCAGAGGCTACGTGCACTCCATCAATGAACACATCGAAGGTAGTCGGGTTGTCATCAATCGCATCGACGACGACAACATTTCCTAAACTTCCTTGCTCATACTGTACTGGTGTAAGAGGAGATATGGTTGGCGGAACACTTGGTTGAGCAATCAATGTTGTTTCCATTAGCCCCAAAATTCCAAACTCATCTGTAAATACAACCAACAATCCATTTTCCTTGAGAATATGGGCTGTGTAGTTGTACCCACCTGCCGCAATCCATACTTCCTGTCCATTCCATAATCCTTCACCCACAATTGTCAGTAAATCTGTCCATGCAAAGAAAAGTGCATTCTCTTGCAGACCAGAAGGATACTGTGGAGATGCAGTTCCAGAGAAGAAAATGAAATGCATCATGCTCCACCACATGTCTGAATCGGAGATGTAGCCGTTGAGTACGTTGACAATCAAATAGTAATTGGCGATCTCAACGCTCCCGTTGAATTCAGACCGTTGATAAGTCAAGTTCATCAAGACCTCAAATTGGCTTACATAGTCCATCACAGTGAAATTGAAATCAACTACTAACTGAAGGCTTTCAGACCAATACCTATAGTTCAATATGTCTCCTGACTTCAAAGTAAACTGAGGAACGACACCTACACTTTCGATGTCAACATATGCACTTGCCGATGGCCCTCCAACATACCACGCCACAAGTTCAATCCGATTTGTTCCATTTGCAAAGACTGGTACCGCTACAGTGTTTTCTGTTGGATAAAAGTCTGCAATGAAAATCCCGTTGACGAAAATTTCCATTGTCGAAAGATTGTTCAATGATGTGATTTCAAAGAAGACCAAAACCAGACCGCCTTCGACAACCTGCCCTGTTATTGGTGAAATTATTTCAATTGTATTCACCTGAACAGTATCCAAATAAATGAACAATATTTGATGATCATTTGGAGAGGATAGCAGAAATGCACCTTCAGTTGCAATGTAATCTATGGCAGACACTGTAAAGATATATTGTCCCAACGGAAGCAGTCCCTGCCATGATCCCGTAGAGTTTGTCATGAATTCGAACCATTGATTTGTATCATTGTTATAAAGAAAAATCTCTGCATTTGCAATCGGAAGACCTGTCATTGAATCATATACATTGAAATTAACCATGGCTTGCTCTGAAGGGCCAACGTCCAAATGAATGGTGTCCATATTGTTTCCCAAATTCGTCTCATCAGGGACAGGATACACAAAGGCAGTAATCTCATATACACCTGGATCAACATCTGACCAATAGAAAGAGAGAACTGATGAAGTGCTTGCCATCAGATTTGAAATGAACCCGCTGTTGACAAGCTCTCCGTTGATCATGATGTCCACGAAGGTTTCCTCATCAAAATCACCAAGATTTTGAACAGTTGCAATGATCACGTAAGATGATCCATTGCCAAAAACTTCCAAGAGAACGGCCAAGTCATGATCTATGCCAACCTTTACTATTTCCATAGCCCGATTGTTCTCTGTTGCTATTTCACCGGGAACTGGTGGTGCAATTGCAAGTATTTCGTAATCTCCCTTTTGGACATTTTTCCAGTAATAGATCAAGGTCAGATTCTCACCGGTAGCAAGAATCTCAGTGTATAGGAACGATTTTACTTCGCCATTGATGTGCAAGAAAATTGCAACATCACTTACCGTTGAATTTCCAACATTCGTGACACTTGCAAAAATCATTCCGCTTTCTCCCGGCTGTAGCTGTGGAACAGAGAGGGATGTTGCCAACACATCTCTTGAACCGGCAGATGGAAGTGAAAATTGAATTGCATAATTCTGGATGCCACTCAGATTTTCGTTGATTGAATTGTAAAAAGCCAGATTCAGTCCGTAGTTCAATCCCTTGACAGTTCCAAGATCGTTTACTATCGTCTGATATTCGAGCAGGATCTCTCCGTCCCTGCAGAACATTACCGCAAAAGTCCCTGCCATGTCATCCCACAGATATCTGTAGTTGACATATTCGACAACAACAAAATCCGGAGTAACCCATGCATAAACATTTCCTTCAGCCTTTAAGTCAGACCAAAATGGAGCAACAGCATATGGGTGAATGTCATTGGGGAATGGCTCTGCAAAAAATGCAGTTGGATTGGTTTCAAAGAACGAGAGCCATCCATTGGAACTGATGTAAACCTCACTGAATGATGCATCATAAAATTGGAATTCAAAACCAAGTTGAAGCCCAATACTGACATCATCACCCCACAGATTCAAATTGAACCCGTTGGCGACTGCATCATACCACTCAAAGGGAGGATAATCTACTTCGTAATTTTGTAAATCTGCAACAAAAAGCGTGCGAGAATCAAAGTTGTCATCGATGTAGCTTTCACCAGCAACTGAATAGACGAATGCCGACACATTGAACTGCCCTTCCATTGATGGAGTCCACTGGGCTTGCACAAAAGCATACTGTCCTGTCTGCAATCCAGTGACATTGAAAAGAGCTACTGAGTTCTCGTCAATCCATATTTCCCCAAAGACGTCTTCGACAAATTCTCCAGTATTCTGAACCATCACCTCAATTGTTACTGGTTCATCGACGGCACCTGACATATGCCCAACCAATGTGTTCCGGACATTATGGAGTTCAAATGCTGAAGGTAACACGTTCGTAAACATGAGTTGATGGGGAAGGCTGTTGTTGATATAGTCCGTCAATCCCAGCAATATCCCGTCTGATTTAGAAAAGTACACCAGCTCAAATCCGTCATCAACAATCCATGCATCTATGAATTGACCATAGTAGGGAAACATAGTTTCACCAACAACTGAAACGAACTGTCCTTTGGTGAACAACTCAAATGTATCTCCTATGCTCAGGTTAGGGTCAATCCAATACGGGAAAAGATCCCATGCAAAATTTGTCTCTCTAGTGAAGGCATTTACAATGAATTCCTGGACAAAGACATCCTGCCGAAGCGTTGGATCGTAAACGACAGATGCCATAGTCACTGCTTCAAGATTTGAACTGTCAACGACCTCCCATTTGATTTCATATGGGTGTTCAGAGCCGATTGATTCCCCATAAGCCAACACATTCCCACTCAAAGGTTGAATTATGGGGAGGGAGGCACTGACCAGCTTTGTGGCCCTATTGTCCGCAATCACTGTTTCATTGAACACAGGATCAACAATTAAAGTCAGATTATAGTCTCTGAGTTCAGCTGCCAAAAAGCTAAATTCTATAGTGATTTCCTGCCCTGTCAGAAGCAGAGGGATTGCTCCTGAATCAAGCACAATTCCGTCCAACAACAAGGTGTATGTTACATTGCTTTCATCATATAGACCCCTGTTCAAAATATCGGCAGTTCCAATCACAGTCGAATTGAAAGGAACTATTGAGGAAACATTCAATGACGCTCTGAGGTTATGGTCTTGCAAACCATAGATTGCTGAAGCCGCATCGATTCTCCCCCATCCATAAAATGGGTCAAAGCCTGGGTCTCCAAGATCCAATGCTGTTCCAATCAACAATTCTTCAAGCATTTGCGGTGTATATGTGGGGAAATGACTTTTCAGAAGAGCCAACAATCCGCTGACATGGGGGGTCGCCATGGATGTACCACTGAAATATTCATAGCCACCAAATGGAACAGTTGAGAGAATGTCAACTCCGGGTGCAGTCACATCAACCCAATCCCCATAATTGGAGAATGACACCAAACTGTCGGAGGCATCAGTTGCTCCTACTGCAATGACTCCTGGAAATGCGGCAGGATATAGTGGAGTAGTTATTCCGTCATTTCCTGCTGCGGCGACAACTATGACACCTGCATTAAGCGCATAATCGACTGCTTCCCTTAAAATTTGAGATTCTCCATAACCTCCCCAGCTATTGCTTAGAATATGTGCACCTTGATCAACCGCGTGCACAATTGCCGCCGCACCTCCAATGTCTGATCCAAAACCACCTGAACTAAGGAATTTTTCAGCAAAAAAGGATACATTTGCCAGTCCTGCAACTCCTAGAGCATTGTCAATTGATGCGGCAATAGTTCCTGCAACATGAGTTCCATGACCATTGTCATCGAATGGATCTGTATCGTTGTTGTAAAAATCAAAGCCCAAAGGAAGATAGTTCCCCAAGTCAGGGTGCGTGTAGTCAATTCCTGTGTCAATACCGCTACAAACACATCTTGTGACCCCATTTGCAAATCCCATGCACCTTCTATGCCGATGAGTTGAGGACCATATTGGTTAATCCATTCTGGATCGTTCGGTGTGAACAATGTTGTGGAATAGAAGTTGAGTTCTACATAAAGGACTTCTGACAACATGTTCATGTCATGTTTGAACAAAGCTGCATTGGAATAAGGTACACTTACCAAAAATGCATCAAGAATCGCATAGGTTTCAAGCACTTTGGCCTGATGCTTCGCCAAAACCTCGACAATGGACTGACTTATTCCTTGCCCAGTAGTTTTGACCACAAGCTCTATATTCCCATCATGGCTGAATCCAACTATTGCTTGTTGGGCCTGCACTTCACTAAATTGACTTTTCAGCTCGACAGGCGCATCTTTCCAAAAAACTAATCCTTCTGGAAGAGTTTCCTCAGTAACATCATGGAAAAATGGACTAAAAGCAATATTGCTGTCTATGTCCTGTGATGTCCCTTTCTCCGACAGAATTGGAGAATTGATGTCCGAAGAGTTATAATCCATCTTTTTATTCTTGGACATTCCGAGGTTATCTTGCGAATTGTCCAAAGAAGGTTGTGAATCCATGTTGTTTGCTCCCATAGTCACGAATAAAGGTGAGAGGGAGAAAATCATTAGAACCGAAAAAACTATTGCAACTGATTTTTTAATCATTTAGTCACCTTCCGCCATTTTTCATTACGGGTGTGGCCGCATCAGTGCATCAGAATTTAAATGTTTGTAAAATAGAAAGA
>JALUTL010000275.1 GCA_027016475.1 Candidatus Heimdallarchaeota archaeon | reverse complement strand
TGACGAGTTTTGATGGTGGGTACGGTTCAGCGTACTTGGCGCGACAGGTGGGTCAGAAGCGAGCCCGTGAGATTTTCTTTTTGGGGAGGAACTATAGTGGTCAGGAGGCATTTGAGATGGGTATGGTGAATGCGGTGATTCCACATGCGGATTTGGAGCGTGAGGCTTACCAATGGGCACAGGAAATTTTGGAGAAGTCTCCTACATCGATCCGGATGCTGAAGTTTGCTTTCAATCTGATAGACGACGGTTTGGTTGGTCAGCAGGTGTTTGCAGGTGAGGCCACCCGTTTGGCGTACATGACGGAAGAGGCAAAGGAAGGTCGGAATGCATTTTTGGAGAAAAGAAAACCTGACTTTCGGAAAATCAAGTGGTTGCCTTGACTTATGACATATAATATCCGATAATGAGCAGGATTCCTCCAAGAATGACAAGGAGGTTTCCGGAGACAAGTCCGAGGACAAGGATGATGATGTATTTGACGATCTCGTCATTTATTCTTATTCTGTCGATGAGGATTCCTGTTGCAATGATCATGAGGACAATTGCAACGATAGTTCCTACGATTCCTCCAAGGGGTGGTAATCCCACACCAAATCCAAGTGATATTGACAGGAGTTCGAGAATTCCGAGGACAATGCCGAGTACTGCACCTATGAGTGCAAGTATCCTTCCGATGTCAATGACTGATTTATTTGCCATGGATGCCGATTTCAGGTTACCTTAAAGTATTCTTCGAGGAAAAATCGGATGAATGTTTCATTGGTTGAAAAGAGTAAAGGAAAAGGTTGTTCCGTTCCATGTGTATGAAATAGTTGGCTTTCCTGATGTACTGAAAAGTGTGCCTGAAAAGAGTATTTCTGTGGTATTGAATCCGAGGGGTGTTGTGGTAAGTGTTTGTTCTGTAAATGGGTCTACACCAGCAAGGTACGCTTCGCTGTCCAAAGAGGTTGCATTAATCCAGTAAGGTGAGTTGCCGAATTCATCGGGGAGGTCAAGTATGATACTCAAGGAGAAGGTTGATGTAGCTCCTGAAGCAAGCTTTTCGCCTCTTGTAATGAGCTCTGTTATTTTTGAACCGATGTCGGCAAGTGTTTCGTTGAGATTGGCCACGAGGACATTTGTTTGGGCCCTGTCGTTGAAGTTGTCCAAAGTTAATGAGAACGCTCCGAATGCAATGATTCCCAGAAGGAGGAGCGATTGGTACATGATGGTTTCATCGGCCATTTTCTATTCTCCTTATGCTGTTGGTGTTTTTGAAGGTGTGGGCCATGCTATTCGAATTTGATCAAGTTTTGCTCAGCAATTTTTCTGATATGGTTGAGGATGGCGTACTTGATGCCCACCAATGATTCTTCAGAGAGGGTTTGACTGTCTGGAATCATTTCCTTGATCAATGGGATGACTTCCTGCAATTTTGATACTGGGGGGAGAAAGGGGAGAAAATCATTAGGTACGAAGAGGCAGAGCTGGAAGTAGCCTTGCCGTATTCTGTGGTCTTTTGCCATTGGATCATCGAGCCTGAAGCTGAAGACAAGTACTGCATGTGATTTTGATGATCCTGCGGGGAGGATGTAGCATGATTCATGGTATGTGTGTCCCTGTCCAGTGAGTATCAGATACTCAATTGCCAACTTGTCAAGCAAGTGGGGGATAGGAATGTCAATGTCCAAATTCGGGATGATTTCGAAATCTTTGAGCAGGACTGATGGACCATGGGACTGAAGCTGGAAAAGGGCGGCGGGATATTGTTCAGGGAAAAATATGTGTTCTATGTTCTTTCTTCTCTGTTTGTTTGCTTCTATTTTTTTGATTGCGTTTTCCAGCACGGTGCTGAAATCCGGGAGAAAGAAATTTCCTTTGTAAACCAAGTGGTCTGCTCCAAATTCAAGCCATTTGAGTGATTTTCTGATGTTTTTGTCTCCGATTATGACGATGATTCGTGTGAGTGGAAAATCATTTTTGGCCAATGGCCCGAACTCCTCGAAGTTGAATTGTTCGTCTCCAACATCTATGATCAAAAGATCCGGTCTGTGCTGGATCATGTATTGCAGGATTTTTTCAGGGGTGGTCACTTCATGGGTGATAAACTCAATGTCATACCCTAAAGCCATTACCGTCTCTCTTGTAAAAGATTTGAAGGGGACACGCATTGAATTGTTGTCAAGAATGCTGATGATTCTGAGAGTGGGTTTTTTGGTCAATGGCAATGTAACAATGGCCGTCAGAAGTTATATATGTTTATAAAAATTCCTTGCGACAACGAGGAAGATCAAGATATTTCTGTCAAATGTTCATGAAGGAAGCAAGGATTTATCATGGGTAGAAAATGATGAAGAAATGTGGGGCGACTGTACATAGAGAGATACTCAGAGCTCGTGGATTACAGCAGAGGACTTCAGCGGCAGCTTGAACTTTGGGAAGAAAGTGTTGTTACTTCCTGTACATGGCTGATGCTATTGGAGCATAACCCTGTAGTTACGTTGGGTCGTCGGACAGATCCTTCACATCTTATGCTTTCATCAGAAGAATATTTTCGGCGCGGAATAGATGTTGTGCAGATCGAGAGGGGAGGTTCAGTCACGTACCATGGTCCCGGTCAGGTTGTTGGCTATGTAATCACCCCTGTGGCGAAGCATGGTGGAACCCATCGATTGGTGACAAAGGTTATGGATATGGTGGAACGTTGCATAAGCTCGTTTGGCATCGTTTGTTGCAAGAACGAGGAACTTCCTGGTGTATGGACTGTCGGGAAGCCACAGAAAAAGTTGGCTGCTGTGGGGATGCAGATTAGGAAAGGAGTGTCGTTGCATGGTTTTGCCATTAATGTGGACATGGATTTGGAACCATTTGGGCTAATAATGCCCTGTGGTCTGCCCGATCCTGTCAGCACTCTTTCTTTGGAGCTGTCCCGCTCTATTGCTCCTGAAGAAGTAATGGATCGGTTGGAAAAGATTGCGGGGAACTATTTACAGTAGGTCATCATCTGTTCCGGGGCTGTCCAGCATCAGTTTACGTAGTGCTACAATGGGTGGACTTCCATAGCTGAGGAGTCTGTCATGGAATTCCTTGAGAGAGAACTGATCCCCCTTTTCTTCTTTGTAGTCCTGTCTCAGTTTCTTGATGAGAAGTTTGCCCAATGTGTAGTTCAGGTACATTGGATTTACTGTCCCTCTTGCTGCTTCGATTTGTGCACTTACTTCCGGCATGAATGCTTTTTCCATGAACAATTGCTTTGCCTCCTCTATTGTCATACCTTTGGCGTGCATTCTGATTGCGGCTACATATCTGCAATTTCTGATGAGTGCACCAAGCAGTTGTCCGATATGAAGCTCATCCCTGTCGAAGGGTTCGTATCCTGATTCATATATCATTTCCTCTGCATAATGTGCATATCCTTCTATCATGGTTGTAGATCGTGCAAACATCTTGATCAGATCCGATTGAGTACGGACGCTGAAGAGAAGTTGGAGATAGTGTCCTGGCCAAACTTCGTGGATAGTGACCATTTCAAGGAATGCGCGTGAAAAGAACTTGAGAAATTCTTCCTTTTTTTCCTTTGTCCATTTTGTGTCAGGCGGAGTAATCCAATAGTAGGCTTCGGAGGCTTCTTTCGGTTCAAACGGTCCCGGGGTCGACATTGCAGCAAATGCGAAACCTCTGGCGAACTGTGGTGTTGGGACTACAGTGCATTGCTCAGTTGTCGGGAGGGAAACGATGTCACCACGGCTGATGAGATAGTCCCTTGTTCTGTCAAGTGATTCCAATACCCATGGGATGAGCTGATCTTCGGCAGGAAAATTGTTGAGAACCTTCTGGAAAAATTCCATTCCTCTTCTGTCGATGATTTCCTGCATTTTCTGGAAGTTTTTCTCTAAGTCTTTTTCCCCAACTTCAAGGAGTTTGTCCAATCCTACTGATACAAACTCAGTTTTGCTGAGAAGCTTGACGAACTTTTCTGCGCCCATTGCAAAGTTGTCATGTGACTTGGGCAAGTAAATTTGGTTTAAGGCATCGAAAAAATCTGCGAGTGCTTCAACAGCTCGAATGTTTGCCTTTGACCATTCGTCAATCAGCTGTTCATCATCAGATTGGACGACAAATGAAATTAGGGTGTCTTTGAGGAATGTCATTATTCCTTTGAGAAACTGTATGGCCATGTTGATTTTTGCTGAGGCCAGACTTTCCTTCAAATTATCTTTTGCTGTTCTCAGGTATCCTGGGATCTGTCTTTCAATTTGAATTATAGATTTGAGGCGGTTTTCGATGGTGTCAAATGATCTTGCGGTGTATGACATTTCAATAACGGTCAGAGGGAACACATAGACCATTGGGTTTTCTTCAAACTCTCTGTGTTCTTCAAGATTGAACAGCTCTTCTTCGAGCCTCATTTGAAGGATGTCCTTTTCAAACTGCTCCATTTTGGTAGTGCAATCGAGGTTCTTGAGAAAGGATATGTCACTCTTGAGTTCTAGAATTCTTTTCTGGATTTGTTCTTTCGAAAAGTTGGGCAATTGTCCGTCATAGGTGTGTATGCCCAAATGGTGTGCTGAAATGGGATTGGCTTCCAGCCACCGGGTCACAATGGGCATCAGTTCCTCCCTAATGGCAAAGTCCATAATCGGCCTCTTGACAAATGGTCTTTAAGCATTGATGGATGGGATGCTGGGAATCTGCCACAAAATTGCGCATGAATTGGGATGGGCAACCTTGTTCCTTAACATGTCTTATATTCCTATGTCTATATTATATTAGGGGCTAATCCCAGTGATAAAGATGAGAACAAAGAGCAATTTGATGAAAACAATCTCATTGTTGCTGATTCTGTCATTCTTTGTTTCCTTTGCATACCATGATGTGGTTGCGCAAACAAGCGAAACGACAGATGATGACAAGACAGATGAAGACAAGACGGATGAGACCACTGAAACCCATCATGAAGAGGAAACCGAAACTGACGAAGTGACCGAAGAGGAAGAGGAAAAGTCCAAGGCTTTTGAACGAGAATACCATTTGGAGAAAAAGGATAAGGAGTTCAAGTTGGAATCAGAAGCCAAGGCCGGTGACCAGAAGGACGAAATAGAGATTGAACTCAAAGCTGGTGGAGACGATGAGCTGGAGTTTGAGCTGGAGTATTTTACCAGAACTGGGAACGTTGAAACCAGTTTGGAATTTGAGTTTGAGTTCGAAAGGTTGATTGAGTACAAGGAAAACGGCACTGAGCTTGGTTATCAGGAAGGAGAAGAGGTTTCGGAAATGGAAATTGGCAAGCAGGGATGGAAGAATCTGGTGTACCAAACAGTAAACCAGACTGAAGTGATTATCGCTGAAACTTCTGACGGAGTTTTTTCAATGGTCATTCGCTATTCCGCTTCCATCATAAAAGAAAGGAACTTCACACTGACACCCAACTCCTTGAAGATTGATGTAATCATCACTGATTTTCCTTATACGCAGGCTGGTACAAGTCTTGCAATTGAATCCAAAATTGAGACCTCAGCCCAGAAGGAAATCAAAGAATCCACCTTTGAGGAGGAAAATGGATTCAGCGAACGGGAAAAAGAAGTGAAATTGATCGCGGGAGAATATGCAGGTTACTTCTCTTGGGCAGAGTTTGCAATTGCTGATGGCAAGGAAATCAATGTAACTTCTTCATCCATACAGGACGATGACGAAGAGACTGACCTTGAACCTGGTCAGACATCAAGCAAGCTGTATTTCTCCTTCATTGTTGCGGATGCGAAGAAAATTGTGTGGGATCCAAAACTCGGGGTTATCAGCGTTTCTGCACAGCAGGCTTTGAGCCAATTGTTGGGCGCTGCTGAATCTGCCGGTCTTCCGCTTCCATTCAATTTTTGGAGCATGTTGATGGCATTGGCAGTTCCGACGATGGCTTTGCAGTTTATCAGAAAAAGAAGATCGTAAAGGAAAAATCGTGATTTCAGCTATGTTCATTGAGAAAGATTAATACAACAGACAAAGCATCCCTTATCATGGATCAAATTACGGCTGATGACATTGTCCAATCCAAGATCAAAGATCGATTGGGTTCAAAAGAAGTGTACAGGTATTCATTCGAAAGGCTAGTTGAAAAAGGGGTGAACATAGAGAAGCTCCCATACTCAATACGAATCCTGTTGGAAAATGCACTTAGAAATTTTGATGGCAAAATGGTCAACTTGGATGATGTGAATGCCATTGCACAATGGCCCGCGGGTGTTGGAGAAAAAGAGATTCCTTACATGCCCGCACGGGTTGTGCTTCAGGATTTTACTGGTGTTCCTTTGATTGTGGATCTTGCAGCAATGAGAGAAGCTATGCTCAAGAATGGTGGAGATCCTGAGAAGGTCAATCCGCTTATTCCAACAGACCTTGTAATCGATCATTCAGTTCAGGTCGATGCTTATGGCTCACCTGATGCATTGGACATAAACTTGCAGATGGAATATGGAAGGAACAAGGAACGGTATTCACTCATTAAATGGGCACAGAAGGCATTCAAAGACTTTCAAGTTGTTCCGCCTGGATCAGGAATTGTGCACCAAGTGAACCTGGAATTTTTGGGAAAGGTGGCTGATATTCGCACAGTTAATGGCGAAGAAATTGCAATCATCGATACTCTTGTCGGTACTGATAGCCATACGACAATGATCAATGGTCTTGGAGTTATGGGCTGGGGTGTTGGAGGGATTGAGGCTGAGGCAGTTATGCTTGGTCAGCCATACTATCTGCTTCTTCCAGAAGTTGTGGGTTTCAGGCTAACTGGTGAATTGCCTGAAGGTGCAACTGCTACTGATCTTGTGCTGACCGTTACGGAAATGTTGAGAAAGAAAGGTGTGGTCGGTAAATTCGTAGAGTTCTATGGGCCTGGTCTTTCAAAGCTGTCGCTGGCCGACAAGGCTACTATTTCGAACATGGCTCCCGAATATGGTGCAACAATGGGATTCTTCCCTGTGGATGATGCAACTTTGGCCTATATGAGGCTTACAGGCAGGGATGAAGACCACATAGATTTTGTAAGGGATTATGCTGTCAAAACAGGAATTTTCAGGACTGATGATTCCCCAGACCCGACCTATACGGACTATTTGGAGCTTGATATGTCAACTGTTCAACCATCGATTGCCGGCCCTCTAAATCCTGAAGAAAGAGTGTCGCTGAAGGAAGCCAAATGGCGTGCATTGGAATTCCAAGAGGCTCATATTGCACAAAGGAGCAAAGGTGCAGAGATTCGGGAAGTTAAGCTGGAGATCAATGGAAAGAAGACCACACTTCGTGACGGCAATGTGGTTATTGCAGCCATTACCAGTTGTACAAATACTTCCAATCCGGCTGTAATGGTTGGCGCTGGACTTCTGGCCAAGATGGCGGTTGAAAAGGGATTGAAAGTTCCGCCCTACGTCAAGACAAGCTTTGCCCCCGGCTCTTTGGTTGTCACTGAATATCTCCAAAATCTTGATTTGCAGAGATACCTTGACAAGTTGGGTTTCTACACGGTTGGCTATGGTTGTACGACCTGCATCGGGAACAGTGGACCTCTACTGCCACAAATTGAAGAAGTAATTGAAAAAGAAGATCTTTATGTAACAAGTGTATTGAGCGGCAACCGAAATTTTGCTGGAAGGGTCTCCCCATTTACGCGTGGAAACTTTTTGGCCTCTCCAATATTGGTTGTAGCCTATGCCTTAGCAGGAAAGACGGATATTGACCTGACAACTGAACCTCTCGGTAAGGATGCAGATGGCAACGATGTCTACCTAAAGGACATTTGGCCATCACAGCGGGAGATCAGGGATGCAGTTGAAAGCGGGATTTCTCCAGAAATGTTCAAAAAGCACTATTCCAGAATTATGCTCGGGGACTTTCGATGGCAGGCACTGGATGCACCGAAAAGCACATTGTTTGATTGGGATCCCAATTCCACCTATATTCGAAACCCGCCCTTCTTCGAAGACTTTTCACTTACTCCTGAAGACCCTCAGAACATTATTGGTGCCCGTGTACTTGAATTACTTGATGACAAGATTTCAACTGATCACATCTCTCCGGCAGGGGCAATAGACGAGGAAAGCCCCGCAGGTAGATACTTGATTTCTCATGGGGTTGAACCCAAAGATTTCAATACATACGGTTCAAGAAGGGGCAACCATGAAGTCATGATGCGAGGGACATTTGCAAACGTACGGATCAAGAACCAATTGGTTCCAGGAAAAGAAGGTTGGTGGACAAAGCACATTCCAAGCAATGAGGTAATGACAACATTCGATGCCTCAAGAAAATACATTGAAAGCGGTGTACCTGCATTGGTTTTGGGAGCAAAACAGTATGGAGTCGGATCTTCCAGAGATTGGGCTGCAAAAGGGCCAGCTTTGCTAGGTATCAAGGCTGTATTCTTCAAGTCCATCGAACGGATTCATAGGAGCAATCTTATTGGCATGGGTGTCCTTCCCTTGCAGTTTGAACCGAACGAGGGTTGGAGGGAGCTTGGGTTTGACGGAACTGAGGAATTTGACATTTTGGACATAGATACCGGTCTTTCACCGAAGAAAAAACTCAGGGTGATTGCAAAACGAAATGATGGAACAACTAAAGAATTCCAAGTAACCGCTAGGTTGGATACAGAAATTGAAATAGAATACTACAAGTACGGTGGCATCTTGAAATTTGTTTTGGCCCAGCTGTTGAAGGAATAAAGTGCCTTAACAATCAGACTTAAATGAAGAAAATTTCAAAGTAAAATCACGGAATGGCTTTCATCCAGAAAGATGCAGAACTATTGTCAATAAGTTGTCCCAATTTTACGATTATGTGGAAATCATCTGTTATGATATCGCGGATCATGTGATGCAATGGGTTTCCCAGAACCATGAAATTGCTCCTGAGGCCAATTACTTGGTTTCAACTTCGCAAAGGATTTTGGATGCTTTTGGGTCTGGTCCGAAAGAAAAAGATCCATCCTTTGATTTGGAGGAGATTAGGCCTACATTGGAATATCTTAGATTGTTCAATGAGCATCTTGTGGACTTTTTGACTGGCCGAATGACCGGAAGCGAGATAATTAGGCTCGGCGGATCGGAACTTTGGGAAAATTGGAACAGGAACAATGGGACACAAAATTTTTTCAATGAAATGGTTGTTTTCTATGTCAAGCCACTGCTCAAAGATGCTGAAGTATTGGAGATTGGTGGCGGAGTCGGTGGAACTACACTTCTGCTCAAAGATTCATTGAAATTGACGAAAACCTTCTGCTTTTCAGACATTAAGCCGTATTTTTTGGAGGCGATAAAGAAGAAATTGCCTGACCTGCCAATCCATACCCAGATCTTGGATCTTCACAATTTGCCTCAGACATCTCAACAGTTTGACATTATCTATGCGACTAATGCACTTCATGTTGCAAACAATATTGTGGATTCACTAAGATGGATCAAAAAGCACTTGAGACCTACTGGCACACTAATATTGGGTGAAGGGTCACCCTATTCGGAAACTGATCCTTGGCCATTGGAAGTCATGTTTCCCTTGTTCAAGGGATGGTGGAATGTCCCCAAATTTAAATATCGTCCGTACCCCGGATGGTTGAGTCCAGACAAATGGCTCAGAATGTTCTCATTAGCGAGGTTCGCCTCAGTGAAGCTAGATCTTCTGATGGATGAAAAAAGGTATTTTGGAGGAGTTTACATAGCCAATAACTGCTAGGCAAGAGGAAAACATATATTCAAAATCAAATGAGATATTTCATGGACATGTCTCCAGATGAAATCTTGACTCGGAACATGAAAAAATTGGTCGAGCTGGCTGCTCGCGACGGCATCATTAGTATCGATGAACATGCTGTTCTTGATCAAATTCAAATTTCCATGACCGAATACACCGAAAAGATGAAGGAGGCATTGGAGGATGGCATTATCACGCTGGAAGAGGTGGATCGCTTAAAGAAAATTAAGGAAAAAATGATTAAGGATGCGTTTGACGTAGCCAACATTGACAACGTCATTACCAGTGATGAGCTCCTGCTTCTGATGAACTTTGTTGTTACCATCGAACTTCCAAAACCTTCTGAAGAATGATGACTCTAAATGTTTAAATGGTTCACAATCTATTCATTATTGTGAGACCGCGTGTTTCAATTCTGCTTAGTGTTTTCATTGCCCTCCTCTATTTCCTCCTTGTCGCTTCTGAACCGAACTCTGTTTTAGTGTCGTTTCCTTACATCGTTGCATTCACTGTCGTCCAATTTTTCCTGATAGGCAGCGCAGCCTTTCAATTTGCATCCCAAGAGCTACTTGAAACGTATGGTTCACATGACCTCGGGGATTTGGGATTTGGAAAGCTTCTTATTGTTTATACCTTTTCAGTGTTTGTTGCAGTCGGATTTGTTACCCTTTTTGTTGTTTCAATTGAAATTTTCAATGAAGCAGGGGGTAGCATTCTTTCCCAAATATTGATATTTCTCTCGATCAGTTTCCTGATTCTTTTTCCGTTGTTTGAATCCCATGCCCTTGCGAAAGAAGGAGAGGAATCAAACATTCCTGCGGAATATGTCATTGAGC
>JALUTL010000274.1 GCA_027016475.1 Candidatus Heimdallarchaeota archaeon | reverse complement strand
TAGATATTGACACCAAGGAGAAAAAATCCCCACATTAGAAAAGAGACTTTGCAAATGCGATGATTTGTTTTCTTCCTATCTTGGAGGTTCCAAATTCCCTATTTCTGAAAATGTAACCGAATTCGCAAATGGTTTTGTCACGAGGAAAAACCTTGAGCACGTCAAAAAGAAACTTATATCCTGTAAATTCCAAAATCTTGTCATTCTTGGCAAATTCCTTCAGAATTGCTGTTTTGCCTCCAAAAAAACCTGACATAATGTCTGAAGGCCGTTGCCGTCTCCGAACAAACAGTGCTATTTTGCCCAAAACCTGTGCACCATACGAAATCATCTTACGGGTAAATGGCCATTCCTCAATCTTGATACGTTTTCCAACAATCAAGTCGGCATCCTTCTCAATGCATTTGAAGGCATCAGCCAAATATTCTGGGGGATGTTGAAAATCCCCGTCCATAACCATGAACCACTTAGTTTTTGTTGCCAAGATCCCATCTCTGATTGATATTGTCAAGCCTTTGACTTTTTCGTCCCTCCTGTCAATAAGCCGAATGTTTTCATTCTGTTCCATCAATTCCATAACTTTCTTGACCGTTTGGTCAGTTGATCCATCATCGACAACGATCGTGTTAATTGAAGGATAAAGTCCATGTATCTGTTCAAGTAAACGTTTAATGTTTTCCTCCTCATTCAAGGTGGGGACAATTACCGTGATGTTGCTATAATCCACATGTTTCGATTTCCTTTTTTTTCTAAGGCTTTTTGGTAATTTCCAGAACTCTTTCCTTATCTCAGGTATGAGGGAAGATCTGAAATACTAATTTTATTGAACTTTAATAGGATCATCAGATCCTTTGCCAAAACTTCCGAACGATCAATTGCTTCCTCGGCCAAACTGTCTAGTTTTTCTGCAAGATGAAAAGCCTTGAAATCCTCTACTTCTCGATAGAGTTTTGATATAAAGTCCCTATGTATGCCATCTGCTTGATTTTCTAAGGCTTGAACCTTTGTCAAATCTATATTGTGATCATTCTCAATCCATGAGGACAATAATGACAGAATTTCCTTTGCTATTTCGATCATACTTTTCATGTGATCTTCAATCCACTTTTCCAAATCATAAACTCCCCATTTATGTCCAAACGCCTGTATTAACTCAATAATTTCAGCCAAACCATCCTGCACTTTTAGTAAATAGGTTGAATTAAATGGCAAAAACACTGAATCGGCAAGCACATGGGCAAGAATTTGGTTATATTCATCATTTCTCACTCCTAATTTGTCAATGAATGATTCTAATTGGTCTGAATTTCCCTGTATGAGCGTTGATGATATTATTTCTAGTTCTTCAATAAGGTTCTGCAAAATTAGATCAATTGCATCTAAAATCTTTCCGTTCTGCATATGGTGAAGCAATTCCCTTCTAACTGGGTCAATATCCTTTGTCACAAGTAATGGAAATTCAATTTAATTGTAAGCATTCCTATATTGATTCATTTAAAGATAATTTTCTATGATTTCCTGTATCATTGCATTGCTCAATTTCGGTAAATTCTGACGAAGCTTTCCATGATCTACCTCAAGATACTTTTTCTTTGCCTTGATTCCATGCCCGTCCTGCTTTTCCAATGACTTGAATAATGATTTCACATCTTCTGACGGTAAACCCAACGATTTCGCGACAGTGTTATAATCCAATTTCTTTTCTGTCATTAACAGAGGCATAAAGGTTTTTACAGCTGGAACTAACTTCTCAAGCTTCTCATAGTTATTTCCAGGCAAGGCTTTTAGATACTCTTTTGGATCTTTCATGAAAGCGTTCATGTATTTCACAAATTCCGGTGTCGATTTTACAAGGAGCTCATTGTCAACTAAAACAGAACCACTCTCGTCATCTACTGAAATCCCAAAATGGTGAGGCAGGCTACCGAAGAAATGTTCCAATTCTCTTTCTTTGAGTCCGGTAATTTCAGCCATTTTTGTCAACGGAATATTGCTGTTAGCAAGCATTGCAACCATCATTCTTTCTGGTTCTGTTACAAGTTTAGTTAGGCTTGAAAAATCTCCCTGCCGTATTTTGGCCACATCAATGCCTTTTGCCTTGATCTTGTTTTGGAGATAGGCATATGGATTCTCACTGATCCCTTGGAGAACTTTTGAAACAATTTTTGTCTTGTCAAGCTTCTCTGCAAGGGCTTCATCAACATCCTCAAGTGTATCAATGATCTTTCTGTCCAATGCACTTAATGCATCCGTGACTTGATCAGCAATGGTATCAGTCTTTTCTTCTATTTTTTCTTCTAATTGATCTCGAAGTTCTTCGCCTTTCTCTTTGATCCTATCCGCTGTTGCTTTGGTGGCAGTGCTAAAGAGCTTCTCTGGACTTAATGCATTCACTGATTTGGAGAACCTTTCAGTTATGGCATCAACATGGAGCTTTTCAAATATTTTGTCAATAGCTTCCTGCAATGTCATTCCTTTGAACCATCCAAATCTAAATTGCAGAAACAGGAAGAGAAATCCAAAAACAATCATTGAAAGGGCAGGTATTCCATAAAGAGACAACACATCAAATGTAGACTTTATCTGCAATTTTGGAAAGTCAAAGGTTGCTCCTAATACTGCACCAGTCGAATTGATCGGGAATACCCAAAGCATTGTTCGGCTGTTGTTCACCGAAATCTCGACCGACTGCGGAGTACCACCGAATGCTTTCGAAATATGTGGAAGAAGCACTTCTGTTTGATTGTCAACTGACGTGATATTTGCCTTCACATTTGTTTCATTCCATCCAAAGGTGCGTCCTTGTGCAAACAATGGATGGTAAATTACATTTCCTTCTTTGGAAAGCAGAAATGGTGTGACTGTTGCGCTAACCATACCAGACAGTGGTGACTTTGCAAAAGAGATGTCTATTGCCATTTGCAAGACTCCAACGTTAGTACCGTTGACAAATAAGTTCCTTGCAAAGTTTATGATCTGCCTTCCAGTGACAATGTCTGCCTCAACATCGCTCACAATTACATCCGTTGATGTCGGGTTCGCTCTTGTTTGATTGAACCATGTGTATTTGGTAGGTGTAAAACCTGTTACATTCTGTTGAAGGTAGGGATAGGTTCTAACGACGCCATCAAGAAAATGTATTCGAATGTAGAGGAACTGTGGGTTGGTTTGGTAAGTGGACATTAGCAATGGATCATATTGTGCAGAATAGGCCAGTGTGTCATTGACATCAGCTGTTTGGTTAGTTCCTTCCAACAAGAAATATGATGAAACCAAAAGATCTATTGTTTGATTATGCCGCCGGCTGAGTGTTGGGTTGGGTGTAGTGTCGTTCAAGCCATAATTAGGTATCTCCAATTTTGTAGGCTTCACTGCCATTTTGGTGGCTAGATCATTTGTTCTTTGTTTGAGTGTACTTAGCGTTTGGTCAATGAACTCCGCCTGCTCTCTAAAAGTAGTGGAATACTTGTTCAATACGACAGTTTCATATTCTGCCGTGGTATCTACAAATGTGAATTGGTCAATTATTGCAAGGTTGTAGGTAACCCCAACAATAATAATGATCAACGGAATCAGTGCAAATGCCATCGTCTTACCGGTACTCCGGATGAATTTTGCAGTTCTACTGTCCTTCATCCGAGGTGAAACAGAGAAATATTTTGGAATTTTCTGTTTGATTTCATTTGCAACCTCATCAACAATCTTGTCAACATCTATTGCTTCTTCAACCTGTTTGGTTTTGTCTTCAATAGATTCAGAAATTGCTGTTTCTACCCCTTTAACAAGCTCATCCTGCCTGTCAGCAACCATTGTATCAACAGCCTTTTCTGCCTCCTCTTTTAGTGATTGAGCTGTTTCCTGTATTTTTTTCTCGGCTTTGTCCTTCTTCTCTTCGCTCCTTTCTCCGATTGCTTCAGGAGAGCTGATTTCGTCTTTGGAAACCTGTTCCTCTTCAGGTTTTTCATCCTTTGGTAATGGTTTATCTTCGTTACTCATTGACTGGTTCCTCCTTGATCAATCTTTTTCGGAACAGAAGAATGATGACTGATGTCCCGAATGCCACCCCATAGGTAAGGTAAAATGATTCGTATGAAATTGTAACTGCTTCCAACTTTTCTAACAATTCATTCGGAATAAATGTGGAATATGGGATTAATGTACCAACAACTAACCCTGTCTCCCCTAATTGGGAAAAGGCCATGAAATATTTATCTCCAGTTTCAGTAACAATCAGACCTGAACTGAAAATACCTTTGGTAATTCTGTTTACTCCGGCTTTGAATTCTTCTGAAATAACCGTGAATTCCTCAATAGGTTTCTGAATGTCCGTGTCCTTTGCAGTATCTAGTTTCAGCAGAAGGAATTCAGTATGCAGAAAAGTTTGTCCATCTCGAGTGATGATGAAGTTTTGTTGTCCTTTAAATACCTGATTTTCAAAAAGGTGTAAAAGCATCTTGTTCAAATCGACTTCAAGTCTTAGGATGCCATGATGTTTTCCATCAATGTTAATTTTGAACACCAAGTTCGAAATCAGCTCATCAGCTCGTGTGTTGATTCTAGGACGATTCCAAACTTCAAATGTAGTAGTTCGATTTGAGACCAATGAATAGTATTGTGGTATTTTCATTCGCATAAGGTCTGATGTATTGGTTCTTTCATAAAGCCCGCCAGTTTGATTAGCAATAAGATTGAGCATTTTTTCATCCGTTGAGTTGCTTATCCCATACAATATCATGTCTGCTTTTGCCAATCCGTTTTCTTTTGCCAACGTTTCGGCCAATGTTTCATTGTTGGTAATCCCAGAAGTCGGTTTGCCATCAGTAAGTCCAATCAATATTTTCTGATTTCTGGCAAATCCCAAATTGGCCAAAAGCTTCAGACCTGCACCAAGTCCATTTCCAATATCAGATAGGCCTCCTGGTTGAAGTCGATCAATGAATGCAAATGCTTCCTCTTTGGCTGTGTCAGTTGCAACAACCAAATTCCTCGAAAAATAGGACTGCGAATCAGCAAATGTGATTACAGTAAACCTGTCTTGGGGTGAAAGAGTCTCAATGGCTTCTTTGGTAGCGTTTCTCAATGCTTCCAGTGCAGAAGGTGTCAATGAACCCGACCTATCGATTACAAACACTACATCCTTATTTCCAGTAACGCCAGACACATACCATTGCTGTGAACGGGGATCATAACTTCTATCAAACTGCTTGAATGGGAATGTGATTGAATAGCCATTCTCGGCACCATATTCGATGAAATTGATTTCAGGATCAAGGTTTATCTTCATCAGATCCAATAGGCGAGAAGTTTTGTTGATGTCCAATCCAACAAATTTGGGGATCAGCGAGAAAGGACTAGTTGTTTCTGGAGATCCTGCAAGATACTGTGTCTGATAGGATTCTGGAAAGGCACTTGGAGCAACTTTGAATGAACTTACACTGGTTGCAATTGTCTCATTGTATTCCTGATTATAAGCCAAGTCAGAAGGAGCAGAGTTGCCTGCAAATGCTGCCTGAGGGTCATGGTATTTGGTGTAATTTAAACCACCTATTAAACCGTATTCAAATATCATTTGAAGGTAATTTCTTAATGATTTCCCAATACCCTCATAATAGGAGGTAAGGGCAAGCATCTCAGTAGTGGTCTGTTTGTTGACTGCAACTGTCGATGAAAGTGCTTCTTCCTCTAACTCAGGATTCACCTTGATTTGCGGGATTTCAATCATTGCATATGTTAGACCTGCCCCGACCAAAAAGGAAATCAGGAATGCGATTGCCAATGACCTCGTTTTCATCCTTCTAGTCCTCCTGCCTTCGGCTTGTTAAAGTAACTGGAAATCCTGTAGTAGGCCGCGAAAAATGGGATCTGCATACCCACTATTGTAGGAGCATTTGTCGTAATTGCCTCATAAATATCCCCAATGGGGAAGATTTGATTTACGACTGCCAAAATTGCTGTTGCTCCTACAACTAAAGACCCCATCTTCTTGAGTTGATCCTGTTGGTCTTTTGATATACCCATGGAAGTTTGGGGGACAGCTTTAAAATGGATGATTTGTTTGGCAAATGGTTCCGTTTCATCAAAATCAAGGTACTTCTTGTTTTTCGTAAAGAAGGGATAGGCCAATGCAAGAATTTGATGGTCTATTCCCTGATTTGGTGTGAGAACAACTTTAAATTGGGCAGTCGCACCCGGGTCGATATGAAGTTCAATTAATGGAGGGGCAATACTATCTGTGCCTTCAAATTTGATCCTCATTCCTGGATTTTCTGATGTATTAATTGCCTTCATAATAATCTCAACTGGTTGATTCTCACGAATTTCACCATTTGGCCTAAAATCGATGATGAAATTATTCTTTTGACTTGGATCGACGATGGTCTTTAGATTTAGGCGGTTAATGATGTCCAAACCCCTGAACCCAACAATCCAAATTCCTATCATGGAGGCTCCCAACGTAAAGACTGTTTCGTCCTGCGCCACTTGCTCTTCTTGGCCGGTGGCAATTTGGAATCCCTGGAAGCCAAAGTAGCCCAAAAACCCCAATGTGGCAAGCAATATGGCTGCTCTGAAAATACTGGTCAGGTATGGACCATATCTCGCCATTGCCCTTCGAAAAGCCCTTTCTGTGAGCTCTTCCAAGGATTGGTCATCAAGATCACCTGCGAAGCTCAATTTTTGTTGAAACTGTTCTGACTTCCTTTTAGACCGGAAATACATTCCACCTACAAGTCCAATGAATAGTGTGACCTCGGCCACGATAATTCCAAACAATTCATTGAATGACCTTTGAATTTCAGACAATATCTGTTGAGGATTGCTCAAGTATTCCAATGTTTGTTCCCAAACTACTGATGCTCCAAGTACACCGAAGTTAATCCCACTCAACCCCAGTAAAGAGTTGATGAGTGAAGTAGGACTTCTGGTTTGCCCTTCGATTTCAACAATGGTTTCTTCTGGATCTGAATACTTGTATTCCTTGGATTTTAATGTTGTAAATCGGATACGACCAGACACCTTATTCTGTTTTCCTGGCATGACAAAGAACGTTTGCTTCCACCCTTCACCCGGTTTAAGAACCGGTGTCTTATCCATGTGAGGATAAAATTTGGTGGTAAATACCCCTTCAATTTGAAAGGCTTTTTTCTCCTGCGAAGGATTCATGATTGTAACTTCGATTGGAACCCATTGTCCCTGTACAAATGATGTTTCTGGTAAAGAGACATTGAGAAACTCAGCACTTTCTTCCACCTCGATACGGTACGTTATTTTTTTGTTAAGCATTTCCTTTATTTCCTCTTTCTTGCGGTTGAAAGCCTCATAGGCGTCAAAAGCAAACATTGAGACGGGAACAGTGATAAGCAAGATAGAAGCATTGGTTATGAACTGTTGCAAAAATACAACATTTGCTGTTTCAAAAGAGCCTCCTTCAACGAACTGGGATCCATAGATGAAAGTGAAGTTGCCAGCCAATGCAATTCCGACGACTGCAACGATCCCTTTCCGAATTACCTTTGTGATTTCCTTGAGACTGAACAGTTCAGAAAAATTGTTCGGGATGAAATCCCCCACTTTTCCATTTTCCAAAAATCCTGCTAACCAGACGCCTAACGCAAGTGTTACTGTTTCCAAGATTAGCCCTAGATTGATGGGTGGCAATGGTTGGCCTTGCAGCACCGGTTGGAATTCTGTAAGTAGAACTCCTAAGCTGGCTGAAGCGCTTCCCACTCCTTTTCCGAAAGCCATTGCGCCGGTTGCAAGAATGAACAGTCCAAAATCCTTGCCTCCAATATCAAATCCCGGAACTACCGTTACACTTTCTGGAGCCAAATTTTGAATAGTCGTATAAACAGTGGCAAGAACCACTGATGCTAACTGTTTGAATCTTGCATCCATAGATTGCACTACTTCTTCTGACAAACAAGTCACTCCTGATATTAACTATTCTGTACGGATTGAATTATTGAGTATTGCGGAGAAAAAAAAAACCAATACTGTTTCTTCTAGAAAATAAAGTTCAATTTCCTACTATTTTCTGAAAGATGGTATTTTTTTCGATTTTCTTGTTACATTGACAATGGCGATCAATCCTAAAACTGTGATATAGGTATTTGCGGTTACTCTTTGACTATTTGAGACCGTTGAGGCTTCTTTATTGGAACCGAAGGTATGAGTAATCGGCTGGGGAATAGGAAGACCTTTGCCCATAATAAATGCATCAACCGACGCGTGATCACTTCCTTCCTTAGCCGAAGGTGTATCTCCGATTGTGGAATTGATTAACCTATCTAGTGGAAACCACTGATTTACAAAGATGAAATCGATTCTCGATTCCAGGTCTGAAACCAGATATGTTGGCTCCTTCTTGTTTGGATTCAATGCTTGATAAACATCAACAAATTCATGATGGATTGCTGTTTTTGGATTGGCTGGATTAATGATTATGTCAATGGGTTCTGTTCCCAAATCGCTTGTTGCATTGTCCACGGGGGAGTTGCTGTTCATATCTCCCAAGTAGATTATGGGAACATTGCCCAAAGAATCCATGTAGTTGAGTATTCCTTCCTGTTCTTGTTCTCTCTGAAGTTCATTGTCAGCGCCTGGACAACAACTGAGATGGCCGCCAATAATCCAGAAATCCTGTTCAAAAACCTTCACTTTTGAAGAAAGGAAGGGCAACGGCACTGAAATTGTACGTCCATCATCCAATGTGACACTACTGATTTTCTCCGAACTGACGATTTCAAATCGGGACAATAGAGTAATCCCATTGTAGGGTTGGACAATGTTCTGAGTTGTAACACCTGCATATGGAAGAAAATCAATGAAATAGAGGTTTAGTTCATTCAATACTTCGTTAAGCAATTGGTTGCCATTGTCATCAAAATCGCCGGTTTCAACCAACAAAAGAATGTCTGGATTTTCCTCCTTGACCACGTCAATCCATTGGGGAAATATTCCAGATTCTTTGATGTTGTATGCCATGACTTTGAATGGCTCTCTTGCAACAGCTGTATTCCCTTGTTCGACTTTCACTGAGAGCATTGCTGAGAACGAGTTCCCGCTAAAATCTGTCGCGGTAATATTGATGGTGTGCACGCCTTCAGTAAATTTGGTTGTATCCCACAGATACAATGTGGTGTTTGACACAATTGTTCCATCCAACGAAATTGTCAGGGATTCCACTCCAAATGGATCCCTCACTTCCACCTTGATCGGTATTTCTCCTTTGACAATGGAATTGTTTCTTGGATTGACAACCTTGATAGTTGGTGGGTTAGTGTCCAGAAGCGTGATGATGATCTGTTCGGTGTTCCTTGTTTGATCGGTCATCCACTTAAGACTATTCTCAAGAAAAATGGTGTCTTGAGCAGAAGAATCTCCATAGTCGAAATCACTCCACAGAGTTGATCCTAAAACCAAAAAGCGGTCTGGTGTACTCTCATTGTTGGTTTGCTCAAATACAGCCAATGGAATTGTATCTCCTCCCGTTCCATCGTCTGTATCATCAAATATTTTTTCGGGTTCGGGTGGATTCTCGTCACTTTGGTAGTTGTCTGACTCTCCATATACAATCACTGATGATGTGGATGAAGGAATGATCGAACTTGGGCTAAAAAAGTTCAAGGTGTTGACATCAGTGAAAAAGCTCTCAAAATTGCTGTTAAAATTGTCTGTTTCAATGTACCATGGTCTTCTGGCAGCTGGATTGGTTGTATAGACATTATCATCATTGACCTTGATAGTGGAATTTCCCTCACTAAGTAAGGAATTTATTGCTTCTGAGCTAACTTCAGCATTAAAGTCGCCTCTTGATGAAATGATGACATTTCTGCTTCCATTCGTTAACCATTCCTTGAAATCATTCAAATGGCTCTGTGGGATGTCTGTATAAGGCGCTGTCATTATCAGATGGTGTGTAAACGAAAGCGCTTCTCTCCAATCAGTAAATTCGCTTGCATACTTAACGACATAGCCAATCGACTCCAAATGACCTTTCACTAAGTCCAAATTGCCTTCGGCATAATCATTTTGATGAATATCATCCAACAGAACCACTCCATTCGGATCAATCAATCCGTCAGTTTCAAAAAAACGATCTGGAACGGTGAGTTCATCTACCTGATTTTCACCAGCAGAGTAGCTCATGAAGGTGGAAAAGTTAGAAATAAGGAGTAGTGTTATCATAACAATTTTGATACGGGACATAATTCATGGCATCATTTTTCTAGTATGCTAAAAATTTAAGGATTGTATCTGTCCATACTCGTTCACTTTCAACCATTTACCCTCCAAAATCTTATATTTTACAATGCAGTCTATTAATTGTGCAGGTTCAAAATAGTCATTGTTTGAAATGGGTTGTCTGGAACTGTACAGACAAATGAACACAGTTGTTCCAAAGGGTTTATCATGATGGGATAGGGGCGAATTCTTCTTGCCAAGCCGCTTGGGGCAAATATGCTTCGGCGGCTAAATAAGTTCCTAGGGAGCTTGATGATGAAAATGAGCATAATTTGAAAAGCTTTTGGAACAAAAGCGCAAGATCGAAGTTTTAATGGTTTTTGATTGTCATTCCTTTTGATCATCCAGAAT
>JALUTL010000273.1 GCA_027016475.1 Candidatus Heimdallarchaeota archaeon | reverse complement strand
GGTAATAAGCCCTGTCTAGAATAGAATATTATCTTACTCTTAGGGCATATTCTCCAGGAGTATCTATCTGCAATTTCTTTGCAATTTCCGAATTTTCTGGATCAACAATATAGACTACTCCAGAAAATTCTGATGTAAGGTCAGTTGAATTGCATTCTACACATCTCGGATTGTTCCTGTCATGGTTTATGGTTCTGCATCTTCTGCATGCTTTCATTGTACATTCTCCAGTTTGCATTCGATATTGGACCATATAAACGTTTTATTGGATGTCGCGAACTTGAACACCTACTGATGCAGGTGAACTCAATCAAAGCAATTTTTAAGGTCAAGGATAGAACATGATTGGAGAGATATCAATGGATGTAAAAATACTAGAACAGAAAGAAAACCCTCTTCTGGATCGGGTTGAAGTCGTAGCTGAACTGAGCTTTCCAAAGGCAAATGTTCCCAGCAGGGAAGCGGTTATCGGCAGACTCTCGGCACTATTGAACGCTGACAGGGATCGCTTTGTGCTACGAGAGATTAAAACCACATATGGCGAGACTCGTGCAATTGCTCGTGCAAGGGTGTATGAAACAGTAGAGATTGCAAAAAAGGTCGAACCTGAATTCATTCTGAAACGCAACAAGCTGATTGGAGAGGAAGGCAATGAGTGAGAGCAAGTATTTCAAGGTTGAGGGTGAGAACTTGGTTCGTACCAAAAAAAGCTGCAAGGAATGCGGAGACGGGTATTTCATGGCCGAACACAAGGACAGATATACCTGTGGGCACTGTGGTTACACTGAGTTCAAGAAGAAGAAATGATACATTCGGGAAAAATCCCTGACCTGAGTGCAAATTTCAAATAGCGCTAATTTGTAAGATACTTGAGTTGTATGGAAAGCCAACAATTAACGAAAACTGATGAATACATCAAATTGGAGACAACTTGGGCATCACCCAACTACACCCCGATCCCTGTTGTTCTGAGCCGTGGGGAGGGTGTATATGTGTGGGATGTCGAAGGCAAGAAGTATTTGGACTGTCTTTCTGCATACTCTGCTGTCAATCAAGGGCATTGCCACCCCAAAATTGTTGCCGCAGCAGAAAAACAGTTGAAGACCCTGACCCTGACTTCTCGTGCATTCTTCAACGATAAGCTCGGTTCGTTCCTAAAGCGCCTGTGCGAATATAGCGGGTATGAGATGGCATGCCCTATGAATACTGGTGCAGAAGCAGTTGAAACCGGGATCAAGGTTGCCCGGAGGTGGGGCTATCGGGTCAAAGGTGTCGAAAAGGACAAGGCGGAGATCATCGTCTGTGAAAACAACTTTCATGGTCGGACGACGACTATTGTTGGGTTTTCTTCTGACCCTGACACATACGGTGATTTTGGTCCCGCCACTCCCGGTTTTGTAAAAATCCCCTATGGTGACATTGAGGCACTAAAGGCCGCGATTACACCGAATACGGTGGCCTTTCTTGTGGAGCCAATCCAAGGTGAGGCAGGTGTCATAGTTCCGCCTAAGGGATTCCTGAAAGAAGCCGCCAAGGTATGCAGGGAGAACAATGTGCTGTTGATTGCGGATGAAATCCAAACCGGTTTTGGGCGAACAGGAAAACCGTTCTGCTTTATGCATGAGGGAATCAAGCCTGACCTTCTTCTTGTCGGAAAGGCATTGGGCGGTGGAATAATGCCGGTGTCCGCTACCATTGGCTCAAGGGAACTCTTGAGTGTCCTGACATCAGGTTCTCATGGTTCCACATTTGGAGGAAATCCGCTTGCCTGTGCAGTTGGCATGGCGGCAATAGATGTCATTGAGGAGGAAGGATTGGCAGAACGTGCAGCTGAGCTGGGTGAATATTTCCTTTCCAAGCTCAAGACTCTTCCTTCACATGTAATCAAGGAAGTACGAGGCAAAGGGCTGTTGCTTGCGATCGAATTTACGGAGGAGGCGGGCAAGGCCAAGCCGTATGTGCTGGCAATGAAGGAAAAAGGACTGCTTGCCAAACAGACCCATGAGACGACCATCAGATTTGCTCCTCCGCTCATTATTACAAAAGAACAGATAGATTGGGCATTTGATGTAATCCATGAAGCAATCAAGGAAACTGCGCCAAATTGGTGATCATTCAGCAGAAACGATTTTTTGCACTGCCCTGACATAGTCCATGAGACGAGATTTGTTGAGAAGCTCGATTCTGGACTTGCTTTTGTCAACCAAATCTATCCAAGAGAGCAATTCATTCTCAATTTCCTTTTTGTGTTCTTCCAGTTTTTGCTTTTGGGAAGTGAAACCATTTCTATCTGCATGGGAAATGCCCTCTTCCAATATCTGGATTGCCTTGTCCACGCTTCCACGAACCATTTCATAACGCGCCTCTATGTGCTTCAACTCCAAGGACATTATGGCTGAACCTGAGCTAGTCGCCAAGTTTTTCAATTCCTCCACCCTTGTGGCGATTTCCTCAAGAATTGCTGTTTCTTTTCTCAAATTTGCCTCAATAAGCAACAGGTCAAGCAAATGGAGATTGCTGATCATTCGAATCAGGAAGCTTGTGTTCTTTTCATCGGCGGCAAGTCTTTCAAGGATTTCAAATGCCTTGCCAAGGTCTTTAAGCCGCCAGTTGGTCTTCAGATATATGGCGTGCGCCAAGTCTGTCAACCTTTGAAAATGGGTCTGATTTTGTTGAAGGCTTAACAGATTCATCTCCTTCAATAGACCTTCCGCCTTAGCCTTGTTCCTATCCAAGTTGATAAGGAATTGATAGAACAAAGAATTGAATACAAAAATTAGCGAATTTTGCAGCAATCCTATTTTGTAGGCTTGCTGGAACAGCTCCAACGCAGAATCAAACTCTCCGACCAGATACTTGGTGGTTGCGATTTCATACAGCTTATTGGCAGAAACATATGGAATTTGTTTTTCCCCAATAATTGAGAGTGCATCATCAAAGTATCTGTTGGCCTGTATGAAATCTCCTTTCATGTTATGGCACAATGCAATATTCTCAAGGATAATTGGAAGGTTTCTGGTTCTCCCCACTGATCTTTCAACCTTTTCAGCATCCAAAAGAAAACCAAGTGCCTCATTGACCTTTCCCTGCCTTCGAAGGCACGAACCAATGTTTGCTCTGTTCAAAGATGCACCATAGGAATTGCCAAGCTTCCGGTTCAGTTCCAATGACTGCATGAAGTGGTCTTTCGCTACATCAAATCTATTTTGGAACATTTCGCATACTCCCAACAGATTGTAGGTTTCTGCCGCAAATATCGGATAATCCTGAACATTGTCGAGGAAGCTGTTCAGATCTTGAATTATATTCAAATTGTGGGCCCCCAACACTTCCATCCTAAAATAAGTCAGCAAAACCAGCAGCTCAAGGTATTTATTGTTGGACTGCAATGCCAGCTTTTTGTAGAAATCAAAAGCTGTAGCCGGACTGGTCCCTTTTCCTGCGAGCCATAAGAAGTACTCGCGGATCATCAAAAATCCAAGAGTCTCAGTGAGCAC
>JALUTL010000272.1 GCA_027016475.1 Candidatus Heimdallarchaeota archaeon | reverse complement strand
GGCATTATGATGTCCAACCTCCTGGCGATCTTATATTGTGGAATTCTCAGCCATTCGAACCAATGGTCAACAACGGCAAGATTTGGGGAAGAGGAAGCGCAGACAACAAAGGGCAGCATTATGCACATATTCTTGCGGTAAAGTATTTAAAAGAAAAAAATCCGGATATTTTGGAAAAGATCGATCTCAAGATAATTCTAGATGGTGATGAAGAGAGAGGTTCCTTTTCAATAGGCGACGTCATCTCCGAATATCGAAACTTTTTGGAGGCAGACGTAATCATAGTTTCTGATGGATCAGCTCTAGTCTCAGACAGACCAACAATAGTTGGAGGGGTAAGAGGCATTTTGGGATTTCAGGTGACCATCAATTTCGGAAATGACCTCCATTCTGGGAACTTCGGTGGATTGGCAAGATCAGCAGTCAGGGATGCAATTGATTTAATTGATTCAATGGTTGATCCGACAGGCAAAGCAAAAATCAATAATTTCTATAATGCAGTCAAAAATCCATCAAACAACGAATTGAAGTACCTCAATCAATTGGATGTAATTTACAGAAATATTTTGGAGCAGAACAAGATCATACCTGCATTGACCTTTGATGGGCTTGACAACAAGTATCTCAATCAGTTCATGCCAACATTCAATGTAAATGGAATCCGGGCGGGAGGAATAGACGATGAACGAAGGACAATTATTCCCGGACAGGTAAAAATTTTCTTTGATTGCAGAATGGTTCCAAACATGGATTCAAAAACTTTGAAACACTTGATTGTTGCGCACATAGAATCATGGGCAAAAGAGAAGTCAATTTCACAATTTGTAGAAATAGAATTTGAATCACCCATGGAACCCATTCCTTCTTCATTGAACAGTCCTTTTGTTAAGCCAATAAGGAGAGGACTTAGGGCAGGATTCGGAAAAGAACCGATATTGGTTCCTCGACTTGGTGGATCACTTCCGCTTTATTTGTTTTCAAAAATTCTTGGAAGTCCAGTCTTTCTCATACCTTTTGCGTTGCCCGATGAGAACAACCATGCGCCAAATGAAAATCTGGACATCAACTATTTCAAACATGGAGTTGCCAGTTCTGTTGCAATATTGATGGAACTCGCTGGAAGCCCACAGTAACCTATTTTTCATATTTCCAATCAATTATTTCGACATCTTTGAATTTTGCCCTCCTTTTATTGAAATGGTAGAAGAAAGTACCTCCAGTCAATGGAACCATTAGCAATATCCCCAAGTGAAGATAGAATTTGTCTGCATCCTTTCTTTTTGGATTTACTCCCATCATTCTTTCAATGAAGTCATTAATTGAGTCCCCGTCAGTGTCCTTATTGGAAGGATCAGTTCCTAGACGCATTTCTTCAATATTGGAAAGTCCATCCCCATCAAAATCATCATCTGCATCGTTTTTGGTGGGATCAAGCTCATAAAGGGCTTCCCATCCATCAGGCATACCATCTCCATCCGTATCGGGTGATTGAGGATTTGTTCCTAAATCATGTTCTCTTATATTGTAAAGCCCATCTTGGTCAGGATCGCCTATTTGATCATTGTTTAAAGGATCGAGACCATTGATATATTCCCAATAGTCACTCATACCGTCAAAATCTGTATCTGCACCATTCTTTGCATTGGATCCGATCTGCACCTCAATGTAATCATTCAATCCATCCTGATCCGTATCCACAGAGTACAGATTTAAGCCTAGTCGAAATTCTTCTAGATTAGTCAGCCCATCTCCATCAAAATCAAGGGTTGCATCTGTTTCATTTAATGGATCCAGCCTTTTGTCCCAAAACTCATAATAATCCCAAATTCCATCAGAATCACTGTCATTGCTTGTAGGATCAAGTTTATTCAGACTTTCAAAATGATCTGCCAATCCATCGTTATCTGTATCATTGTAGGTCAAATCCGTGCCAATCTCCAACTCTTCAGAATCTAACAATCCGTCATTGTCAGTGTCTGTAGCTTTTGGATTGGAATTATTAATGTATTCAACCAAGTTGGTGAGACCATCTCTGTCCTCATCATCATAAGGGTCAATGCTAGTTGTAGAATTTCCCCAATATAGCTCCCACCCATCAGACAGTCCATCAGCGTCTGTGTCAGGATTGGTCAGATTTGATCCCAATAATGATTCAGTGTAATCAGGTACTCCATCGAAATCCTGATCATCTCTCCATTGGGATCTAAGAAGTTTGTATATTGACGATGTGTATGAAGACAGATAATTAAATGAGGTTGATGTCACATCGTAAAGCAATAAAGAAGCATCCGTGCGAACTATCAATTCCAATGAACTATCCTGATCAAAATCGAAAATCTTGATATCTAAAATGATTTCATTCACAGGGGGGTGCAGGTTTTGAATTACTGAGGATGTTTGAAGATCGTAGACATCTATTCCATTTCCACTAGGGCACAAAAGATTCAAATGGTTATCACCATTAACGTCAGCCATTACTGAAGAAATCCAACTGAATTTGTGGATACAAATATCTGTGATCTCTTTAGTTTTAACATTGAGCAAAGAAGTGCCTTTTTGGCTTGCTACAACAATGTCGAGAATTCCGTCCCCATTGTAGTCAAATTCAAACAATTGTGCAGTATAGTCTAATGTAAACACTTGCTTTTGCAAAATTTTAGAGCCATTTGTAAGATGACGGATAATGATATTTGAGGTACTTAAGTCAACTAGCACCATTTCAGGACTAAAATCCCTATTGATATCCATAATAGCTACTTTTGTGCTCCATCCATTGCCTTCTTCGAGGCTCCAATTCACCTGCCAAAGAATGTTGCCTTGTAAATCTATCAATTGTCCATGATAACCCCCCATTACATAAAACCGAATCCCATCATTGGTTTCTATTGGGACAAAATTATTGAATTGTCCAATATTTAAGACATTCAGTAGGTCTCCATTGGTAGAATTCAGAATATAAAGCAATCCATTGTCTAGATACATGATTTCTTCAGGAAATTGACCACCAAGGTCAATGGCTGAAGCATCCCCTCCAAACATTGTGAAAAATTGTGTGAAAATGGCTTCCTTTGTATTACCATCATAAAGTACCAAAATTGGTCATTGCTTACCAGCAAATCAGAAATGTTGTCTCCAGTAAAGTCCTTTACTTCATTAATTCTGCCAACAAAGGAGTACTTGCTAAGAATAGAACCATCATCAAAAGAAAGAACTGAATCATCTGCCAAAATTTCATAATGCCCATCTCCATCAAAATCCACTGGAAACAATTGTGGAAGTCCAGAATTTGAAAACGGCACAACCCACTTCAGTTGAAACAGATTAGCCTCAGTTGGTTGAAGAATGGAAGAATTATCTGAAAGGCCTATAATGCCAAGCATCGCAAAATGTCCAAAAATAATAATCGTAAATAGCAATGCTTTCCTCATATGCTAAATTCCCCGCCAGTGCTGAAAAATTTTTCTACATATCATTGTTTCACTTACAAATTGGTTTGAACAGAATCAATATC
>JALUTL010000271.1:594-10665 GCA_027016475.1 Candidatus Heimdallarchaeota archaeon | reverse complement strand
TCCGTTCTACGATTTTTTCAATCTGCTCCTGTTTAAGGAAGTGTTGAAGGTCAACACCTCCAATTGTTGTCTTGCTGACTAATGGAACCATGGAATCACCGTGACCGCCCAACACCATTGCAGAAAGATCCTTTACAGACACTCCTCTCTCCATGGAAATGAAGGTTCGATATCGTGCAGTGTCTAAGACCCCTGCCATACCAAAAACCCTATTGCTATCGAAACCACTAATTTTCCAAGACGCATAGGTAAGTACATCCACAGGGTTCGCAATGTAGACAATCATGGCATTTGGTGCATATTTTTTTATATTTTCAGTAACTGATTTGCAAATGTTAAGATTAATTTTCAGCAGATCCATCCGATCCATCCCCGGTTTCCGAGGTGAACCAGCTGGTACAACGACGACATCTGAGTCTGCAATAATTGATGGGTCAGTTGATCCTTCTATCTTTGTGTCAACACCCAAAACTGGGGTGGCTTCATACATATCGAGCGCTTTCCCTTTGGCGACACCTTCGATAATGTCTGTCAGTACGATTTCATTGGCAACTTCCTTTACGGCCAAACCAAATGCAACTATTTCTCCGACTTTGCCGGCACCTACGACAGCAACTTTGCTCATTCTGTTTTACCTCCATAAAATATGGCAAGATGACCAATGATTTTGGGAATTAAATCCTTCCCTTGGTTTTGTGGAATTTTTCATTCATTCCAAAGTCGAGAAAATTTCTTTACAGGGCGACTGTGAACATCTGCATTCCTAATGATTTTTTAGTACATTTTTCACCAATCCAACTGTGAAACATACATTTCCATTCGCACTGTCAATCAGTTGTCTTGTGATTTTTTCCCTTTTCATTCCAACAGCAGCCATTACTAAAGAGGAAAGCATAATTCAATTCTTGGATGATATGAGACTTTCTGTTGATGGATTTGCGAATTCCGCGAATGAAAGGGTTACCATAAAGGCAACCTCTTTGGCGCTAGAGATTGCTACCTATGTAAGCTATGACCTAAACAATAGTCTGGACATCCTGCACTTTTTTCAAAATTCCCAGAATGCAGATGGAGGTTTTGGATCATTTCCCAATCAACCATCCACTTGGGATGACACCATGCATGCCATAAAGGGCCTTCCTTTATTGGGCCTGAACACGACGAAACTGGCAGATTGGAAAATTTTCAATTATATTAACAACACGGCACAGAATCTTCTATATGAAACAATTGCAGAAGGAAACACAACAACCACACAGCCAAAGAAATTGACCATTTTCACAATCGGTAAGTGGATAGAATATTTGGATATCATGGCAATTTTGGGAATTTTTCCGACAATACCGTTTCAAGAATTGACAGATCAGCTCAAGAACATGCAATTTCCAAATGGATCGTATGCAGATCTGGAAACGGCCATTTTCTCGAACATCCTTTTGTCTCGTTTGGGACAAGAGCCCAACGATCTTGATTTGGCTGGAAAATATATCAGGGCATTTCAGACGTCCAATGGAGCATTTTCCTTTGTGCATGAAGGCAAACCCACACTAAATGCCACATTCTTGGCAATACAGGCACTTGCAGACATGAAATTGCTAAGTACCCTTGAATACAGGGAAGAAATCGTACAATTCATAATCAATTTGCAACATCCCAGAAGCGGATTTTCAGAAGCAGGGGGAACAGCAAACATGGAGGATACTTGGAAGGCCTTGGTGACATTAAACAAGCTAAATAGATTGTCGGAGCTGATTGCTCCAGAAGTATTGCTTACAGAAGGGTTTATATCTTTTGGTGTGTTACATCTGATCTTTGGAATACCGGTCATAGGGTGGATAGTTCGCAGACAGAGATCAAATTCCGTCGCTAATGCCTGAAGAATAATAGATAACAAAAATTATGAAAAGAACCACCAGAAATTTTACAATTGCCTGCCTTTGCTCTTGTGCACGTATATCGGTATCTGAAACATTTGAGCTTTGATCCTGTACTTCTTCAACCATATTATCATGTCGACCACAATGCACAATATAATTTGTTCGATGTTGGGGTGGTTTGAAAGTAACCATTCCAAATGAACTTGACATTTAGGTTGAATCCTCTCCCCCTATTTTAATAAGAAGCGAATACCATGGTAAAATGTTGAAATTTAACCATCTCCCTCTCCAGCCTCGAAACTATCAAATCGATATCCTAAAGAAAGTAGTATCTAACACAATGAGCGGTCTCAACACCTTGATTGAATTGGATTGCGGAGGAGGAAAGAGATTTCTGCAATATGCCTTGATCGCGGAAGTGTTCAAAGACAAAAAAATTCTCTTGTTAATGCAGGCCTCTACAAGCCTTTATGAAACATATCGATATTTTACTTCCGATTACAAGTTCACTGAAACCAGTCTTATTGACAGCAGAAAACCCACGATATTAAGAAAGCAGATAATCAAAGAAGGACGAATCATTCTTTCATTGCCACAGGCACTTTACAACACAGTCAAGGATGAACCGGAACTGCTTGAATTATTTGATGTGGTCATTGTCAATGAAGTTGATCAAATCATCCGCCGGACGGCACATAGCAGTATATTGAAGCAACCATACCCTAAAATTCTGAGAGGGTTAGGGAAATGTACAATTATTGGAATGTCAGGCACTTTGCGGGATGATCACTATGTTATCGACCAAGAGCAACTGAAAATTAGAAACGAACTTAGTTCACTGACAGAGCTCATTGGAAATTGTGTACTCATCTCAATGGACGAAATATTAGGTGGAGGGTTTGAAGAGTATGTCTCCAAAACTTATGTCATCCCAACAGGAGTTGAAGACCAAAGCATATTTTCAATTTCTACAGAAATAGAGGCATTTATTCAGGACTATAAACAACAAATAGTTGAATCCCTTGATGATCCATTTTTGAGGAAGGAGGTAGAGTCAAATATCGGAATTATGCTCTCAGAGCATTTGAATATTGATCCAGCCCTTCAGCGCAAATATTCTCAGGGGTTTTTGCTCCGGAAATACCTTTGGGGCATGCCGGGTGAAAACGTTTACCGCCATCTCATTAGGTATGGTCTTGACCAAAATTGGATATCAAACACTTTACGGGATATGCCAAAAAAATTCCATGTAATTTCAGATCTTGTGCGAACCTCAAAGAAAACAGTCATTCTTTGTTCATACATTTCAACCTGTGATTTTTTGGAAAGACTTCTTCAAGCACAAGGATTCAATACAAGAAAAATTACGGGCAAGGTTCCTCACTCCCAGAGGGACGAAGCACTTCAAGAGTTTAGGAGAGTGAAAGAAAGCATGGTATTGGTCATCTCCAACGTTGGAGAAAGGGATTTGGATATTCCGGAGGCAGATCTCCTCATTCTATTTGATCTTGTCAGAACTACCAAAACAGTTTACCAAAAGCTGAAGCGTATAAGAGGCGGGACATGCCGGATCCTCTTCTACAAGGATACTAAAGAGGAACAAAAGGCCCAATCAGTTTTGAGCCGCCTCATGGAAAAATACCCTTGGTCAACAGAATTGAAGTCAATTGAGATTATTTCTTGAAAAAGCTCGTTTTTTATATGAATTATTATAAACAATCTGACTGTTTATTGGGTATGGAAAAGATTAAAGTCGACAATCCAGTTGTAGAACTCGATGGGGATGAAATGACCCGAATTATTTGGAAATGGATTAAGGACAAACTTATCCTTCCATTCTTGGACATTGAATTGGTCTATTACGATTTGGGAATAGAGAACCGTGACAGAACCGATGATCAGGTCACAGTGGAGGCGGCACACGCAATCAAAAAGTACAATGTAGGAATCAAATGCGCTACCATCACCCCAGATGAAGCAAGAGTCAAAGAATTCAACTTGAAGCAGATGTGGAAGAGTCCAAATGGTACAATCAGGAACATTTTGGGTGGTACTGTTTTCAGGGCACCAATCATATGCAAGAACATACCGAAATTGGTTCCTGCATGGCAAAAACCGATCATCGTGGGAAGACATGCCCATGCAGACCAATACAAGGCCACTGATGTCAGGATTCCAGGAAAAGGGAAATTGAGGCTTGTCTTTGAAGGAACTGACGGAACATTGATGGATTGGGAAGTTACCGAATTTCCTGAAGATGGAGGCGTTGCCCTTGGTATGTTCAACTATGACCAAAGCATTAAGGACTTTGCAAGATCCTGTTTTCAAGTTGCCTTATCAAACAATTACCCACTCTATTTCTCCACAAAGAATACGATCCTAAAAACGTATGATGGAAGATTCAAGGACATCTTTGAAGAGATATACAACACGGAATTCAAAGAGGAGTTCGAAAAACGAGGACTTACCTATGAGCATCGGTTGATTGATGATATGGTTGCGCAGGTGCTGAAATGGGAAGGAGGTTTTGTGTGGGCATTGAAGAATTATGACGGTGACGTACAGTCTGACACAGTAGCCCAAGGATTTGGATCATTAGGAATGATGACATCCCAATTGGTTTGCCCAGATGGAAAGACTTTGGAGGCAGAGGCAGCCCATGGAACTGTCACAAGGCATTATAGGGAATATCAGAAAGGAAAAGAGACCTCTACCAATCCGGTTGCATCCATTTTTGCATGGACAATTGGGCTGGCGCACCGCGGAAAGCTGGATGGAAATGAAGCATTGATAAATTTCGCCAAAAAGCTTGAGGAAGCCTGCATAGAAGCAATTGAAGAAGGCAAAATGACAAAGGATTTGGCTCGCACCATCTACGGAACCATGAACCCTGCAAGAGAAACTTGGCTTACAACAACTGAATATTTGGATGAAGTAGAAAGAAGATTGAGGGAAAAGCTTCAAGCCAATTAGTTGACAGAAAAGATTTAGTAGCCTACGAAATATTTTCTTATGAATGATAGAGTTGGAAGCAAAATTCAAGGTTACTGATTTGGCTGAAATAGAAAGGCAACTGATACAATTGAAATTTTTGAAAGGCAAGACTTATGCTCAGAACGATGTGTACTTTAATAGTTCATTAAGAGATTTCGGGGAAACTGATGAAGCTTTACGGATACGAACAGTTAATCAGGGAGAAAAGATTGAATTAACGTACAAGGGAAAGAAGCTTAGCAGTGAGAGCAAATCTCGAGAGGAAATTTCCGTCGGTATTGAAAGTAGTGACAAAATGGAAAAGATCTTGCTGAATTTGGGGTTCAAAAGAGTTCTTGCTGTTGAAAAATATCGATCAACTTTTGTCTCGGAACACTTGGAGGTGGCATTGGATAGAGTCACGGGGTTGGGAACCTTTGTCGAAATTGAATTGGAGTGGAAATCAGAAGAATCGTTGAAAGAAGGAGAACGAAAGCTATTTGAAACTGCTGAACAACTGGGGCTTCGAAAGTCGGATCAAATCAGGACATCCTATTTGGAAATGCTCTTGGAGAAGTCTTAAGTTATGAGAGCAAGCAGTGTATCTCCAACAAACAGGAAAAGGAGTAAGAGATTGAATAGAGAAAAGAAAAGCCTTGCGAGAAGATAATCAGAGAGGTCGGAATATCGAGGTAAGCGATTGACCTCCCCAACCTTTTTGGAAAAGAATATCGTGAGCCCGACACATGTTGCAAGAACAATAACCCATGGGGTTGCCAATGAATTGGGTTGGGGAACCAGAGAGACAATAGTGGCCGAAAGAAGGGTGAGAACTGCGATAACGATCATGTAATTTCGAATTTTTGCTTGTTTGTGGTCATAATCTAGGGCAACCTTGGCAATAAAAGAGAACAGTCCATCATGCCTTTGTCCATGCAATTTCCATGCAAATGCAGCCAAATTTGGATCAAACCCTTTTTGATGACAGATCTGAATGATAATTTGAGAAGTATGCGCTGTTTGTCTATTCCTAAAATAACTTTGGAATGCCTGATGGAGAAGAAGTTCATGATCTTCGATTTTTTCCATCAATACCTCACGAGGGAGTCGGTTTTCTGAAAGAGCTTGTGTGGTAGCCAAAAGTTTGTCTTTAGATTCTCTTCGCAATCTTTTGTCCAAATGGAATTCTGTTTCAGCATCATCAGAAGAAAATGCGGCATCTGCGACACTTTGCAATGAGACATCTTGGGGAACAATTTTTGGGATTCTGGATTGCTGTTCAACGAGGGGGTCTAAGTCCATTATATTTGGTTTCTGTGCTTCGAGAAACACAATGGTTCCATTAGACCTCAAATAGACAATGGCTTGATTGTTTGAAAGGAGAAAAGAGGAAGAGCCAACATAACCTGCTTTCGGATATGATTTTGTTGTGGTAACCTGCCTGTTGTGAAAATTGCAGCGGAACATGAGCCCACTGACGTCTGAAATCAGTATTTCATGTTCAGATATGAAATAAATTTTTGCATGGGTAAATTCATGATCAAGTTCAAAATAACCATGCCGGGAATGAAATTTCGGAGCCCACTTTGAAAGATAGCCCGATTGGGAAAGGATTGCAACATCACCAGTATTTTTGTTGACTGTGCCAGAAACAACTGGTTCATCCATAGGAATCTCTGCGATTTGTACTAGTGAACCAATCTCGATACAATAGGCACCGATTTCCGTAAATGCGTAGACTAATTCCCCATAAGGTGAATGGTGGAGTTCAATGATTGGAGAGGCAATGGGGACTTTTTCCCCAACATCATTGACTGAAAAAAACTGGATATAATGAAGTGTTTTTTTTTGATTCAAATCAATTGGGAAGATCTTCCCCATATCACTGCCCACCAATGCCATCGGCTTGTACGGATGCAAAAAGATACTGCTTGCTTTTTCGTCTTTCAGTTCCACTTCAAAGAGAACTTCATTCATTGTTCAATGAAAGGAAACAGTTCATCCTTAAATATGCTTTGAATTGTGGATTGTGTCAAAGTATGGTCATTGCAAGGCCGTCTGCCCGTGGATCAGATCCACCGATCAGGACACCATTCTCCGGATTGCGCTTAATAATTTGACCTCGTCCAAATATTGAACGCCAGTAGTCTGTCATTGGCCTAACCTGATGCCCTTTTCCTGCCAAATGGGACATCACATTCAAAGATATACCCTCCTCCAAGGCGACCACACTGTTTGATGTTCCGTCGGTTAGACAGTATCGAGGGACATCCAGTGCTTCTTGAGGATCCATTCCAAAATCCACCATGTTGGCTATAACTTGTACATGACCTTGGGGCTGCATGAAACCTCCCATTACACCAAAAGACGCATACAGCTCTCCATCTTGTGTAGCCATACCTGGAATGATTGTATGATAAGGACGTTTGTTCGGTGCCAAAGCATTTGGATGATCCGGATCCAAGGAGAAATTATGCCCTCTGTTCTGCAAGGTAAATCCTGTCCCTTTCGGAATTTTTCCTGTTCCAAATCCCATATAATTGGAATTGATGAATGAACAGGCATTCCCTTCTTCATCCACTACGGAGAAATAAACCGTGTCAGACGAAGTGAATGGTGAGCCTTTTTGGACGTCCACAGTGGCTGTATGAGGATCAATCAAGGCGGCCCGTGATTTTGCGTAGCGTTTGGAGATCAATTGCTTAACAGGTACATCAGTGAGCTCAGGATCAGCAACGTACCATCTAGTGTCCGCGAATGCGAGTCTCATAGCTTCTATATGATGGTGAAGATAATCAAGAGAGTTGTGACCCATTTCATGCAGATCAAATTCTTCCAAAATATTCAGGGCAATAAGTGCAGTAATCCCTTGCCCGTTGGGAGGAATTTCGAAAACCTTCACCCCTCTGTAGTTGACACTAATCGGTTCATCAAAGGTTGATCGGTGGTTTTTCAGGTCGTCAAGGCTCATGAAACCACCTTCTGATTGGACGCGCTCAACAATGGCCTGAGCGATTCTTCCCTCATAGAAACCAGCCTTACCATGCTCAGCCAATTCACGAAATGTTTGTGCCAAATAGGGGTTTTTCATCAATTCGCCGACTCGCGGAGCCCTGCCATCAATTAGCAGTGCTTTTGCATTTGGCCCTGTCAGTTGAGAACGTGCACCTCTGTCCCAAAAGAACGATGTAATTGGGCACACAGGAAATCCATTTTCAGCCAAATCGATGGCAGGTTTGAGAACTTCCTCCATCTCCATTGTTCCCCATCGTTCAACTGTATCCACCCAACCTGCCGCGGCCCCTGGTACTGTGATTGTATGAATTGAAAATGGATGAAGCTCTGTGATACCCAATTCATTGAGCTTTTCAATGGACAAATCTGCTGGAGCTCGCCCGCTTCCATTCAACCCCTCAACCTTTTTTCTCTTTGCATCATAGAACAGTGCGAAACAATCACCTCCGATCCCTGTTGATGTAGGTTCTGTTACATTCAAGGCGGCAGCGGTAGCTACAGCCGCGTCTGCAGCGTTTCCTCCAGCAGCCAATATTTTTAGTCCAGCAGCTGTCGCCAAAGGCTGGGATGATGCAACCATCCCTTTTGTTGAATAGACAGGAGATCTCCTAGAGTTAAAATATTTCATGTTCAGGTTTCCCTAGAGATTTAAACTATTTAAGGATTGTATCAGTCCATCTTCGTTCATATTCAATCATCCCCCCTCCAAAATGTTTTATTTTGGATCGAATTAAGTACATTGTACAGGTTCAGAAGAACCATTTTGTAAAATGGGAAAAATTGGGCCTAGATGGATATAAAATAGTCCCAAAGTGTTCTCCCCGATAAGTTAGCGGAGAAATCGTCTCGTCAAGCCGTCTGAGGCGTCTGCTTCAGCGGCTAAATAAGTCCCATCACGGAACTTGACGATGAAATGAGAGATTTCTGTTGGTTCAATAATATAGTGTTGTTCTTAATTACATGATGAGATGGGGTGTATCTTCATACTTTTCGATATCCGGTCTTCCGACCACCAGTCGGTAAAATTTCACATCCTCACTCCGTTGGATCTCAAGGACATCACCGATTTTTCCATCAATTGCGACAACTCCAGGATCATCGGAATATATCTTTGGAAGTTGGTGCAATTTGCAGTTGTATGATTTGAGCAATTCCCTTACCTCTGCTTTTGAAAGAATTCGATGTTCCGGCACGAGAAAATGATTGAAAATGTTGAACACTGGATGATTCTTTCTGATTGGAATGATGTCCAATGCTCTGCATTCGCGTTCTGCGGTATAGGTAAATCGCTTCAATGCGATCATCATTCCCTCATCTATCCCAAGAGAGTCCATTTGCTCCTTGAATGCCCTAACAGTGGCCACTCGAACCACTTCCTCGTTTGGCAAAAGAATAAGCATTTTGCTGGTCACTTCACCATTTTTGTCTTTCTTTATTGCAATGATGTAGTTTCCGAGCTTTTCACTCCCTGCGATCAGATTGCTGTATTGCGGATCAGATTCCTTGACAATTTGATATCCTCTGTGTTCTATAATCTCAACTGCACCTTCTGCTAACCGATCCATATATTCCTGTTTTTCTTTGGAACCTTCAGTTTCTATTTCGTCCTTGAGGGAAATTAGGTTGATGTTGTGTTCCATCGCCTCTTTTCGTGCAGAAGGTGTGAATTTGTCTTGACCAAGAATGGCTGAAGGAACATTGCTCAATCCTTCGATTTCTTGAATGAATTTCCTTACTTCCTTGACTCCAATTGTAGGCTTGTCAATAGTTCGGTAAATCACCAAAAGATCATTGGTCGAAGAATATCCTTTTACGTCATAGACTCCTTCGTGATCCTTGACTTCCATTACCTTTACGATTTCTGGTTCTCGTTTGTTGACCAAATTTATTGCTTTTTCAATCAGTACAGATGAGGGAATGTCACTTATTGCAGTATCATCATCAATTGTGATTTCCTGAGCTTCAACCTTTTTTTTTTTTTTTTTCTTCTTTTTCTTTTCTTTGGTCTTGACGGCCGGATCTTCCTCAAAAAAATAGTTGACGGGAGGATCCGGCATCGGAATGTCAGAGAGAAGTGTATTGACGGTGTCCTCCATACCCATGTCCGCAGCTGACCTGATCATTTCCGGCGTAGCCCCATATGTTGTTCTGCGCAGAATATGCGCTGCATTACCGGTGTCCCAAATCCCATTGAATCGTTCGATAC
>JALUTL010000271.1:0-584 GCA_027016475.1 Candidatus Heimdallarchaeota archaeon | reverse complement strand
ATATTTTTTTGCCTGCAGCTGTTGTGCCGTCCCCTGCAATCAGAACCATTTCAACCTTTTGGCTGTCCTTTCTGGCCTTCAGTTTCTTGATATCCTCAATGTATGCTCGTTTCGGGCCAAAAAACCATGCAATTCCCTTAAGGCGTGCTTCCTGCGTAAACACCTTTATCTCCAAAAAATCACTGTTTTCACCCTTCTTTTCTTCATATGAAAGTCTCCCTTCATCAATGTTGAACAGCGCAAGTATCTTGTCCTCGTTGTCCTCAACCATTTCCTTCAATATATTGACAGCACTCATTTGCCTCTCACTAACCCTATCCGAAATCAAATGGGATGCGCAAAATTTAACTTATACTATACTGTCATTAAAGGGTGGGCTGATTATTGGATTCATGACACATAGAATGGAAACCATTTAATAGCCAAGAATCAGAAATTTTTCACATGATAAAGAAACTTCCCTCAGAAGAGATCAAAGAGCTTTTTGAAGAAATTCGGTACGGATCCGGCCCCAACAAGGTAAAAGCTGTTCAACGGTTGGGAAGAATCCGAAGGGAAGATTGTGTTGAGCCTTTGATCTACGC
>JALUTL010000270.1 GCA_027016475.1 Candidatus Heimdallarchaeota archaeon | reverse complement strand
TCTTCCCTAATTCGCCATGAGACACAAAAAATTAATCTCATTTGCCCTCCCGGTAGCCATGATCCTCATCCTGAATGGGGTGAACATCATGAACCTCTATGGAGGAACCGTCCATTGGGAATACCATGGACCACATGGGCCTGATCACTGGGGTGAACTTGATCCCGCATTTGAAACATGTGCCACTGGAACTTCTCAATCTCCAATAGATTTTACCTCCAATGGCATAACTCAGTATGGCTTCTCAGAAGGGCTTGACATTTCCTACTCAAGCTCTCCAGTTGAACTCAAAAACAATGGACATACTGTTGTCTTTTCATATCAGCCTGGAAGCTTTATCAACTTCAATGGAAAGACATTTGAACTCCTTCAGTTCCACTTCCATGCACGAAGCGAACACACCATCAATGGTCGTCATACTGCATTGGAAGCACACTTGGTCCACAAGGCCTCGGATGGACAGCTTCTTGTTATTGGCGTTTTGTTTGACCTAGGTTCTCCAAATCAATTTGTGTCCAAATTTTGGGACAACCTCCCTACTGAACACCTCACCTTCTCTTCTTCAAATACTGTCAATGTTGAAGACCTTGTCTTGGATCAGGCTGGATATCTTGCATATTCTGGATCCCTTACAACTCCTCCCTGCAGTGAAGGCGTCCAATGGATTGGCCTCAACCAAATCCAACCAGTGTCTGCTGACCAATTCAATGCTTACTTTAACCTATTTGGTGAGGATACCTACAGACCAACACAGCCATTGAATGGAAGGGATGTAACTTTCTATTTCAAAACAGAATCATAATTTGCGCATAGCTGACCATACGGAAAAATGATTTTACTGTGTCAGACTTCTCTTGGTAAAAAGTAATTGCAAACATTGAACTATTTTTTCTCTTTATTCTCCACTTTACAATTTCACATCAGAAAAAATGATCCCGTTTTTTTCCCATAATTTTCCATTCTGTTCCACAATATCATTCCACCAATGCTGAATAGCACAGAAAAGCCAATTAATATAGGGATGGTTTGGAAAGTGTGTGCAATTCCTTCCCGTAATACAATAAGTGCATAGGTAAAGGGTATTAAATAACTTATTTTTTGCAACCATCTTGGATATGAACTAACAGGGATTTTAGTTCCAGACAATAGTTGTAAAGGTGATTGCATTGTTCTTGTGATCACACGAGATGACCTAGATATCATGTAGAATGATGCAAAAAATCCTCCCATGATAACAATAAATATTACTACAACTGTGTATGTAATGAGAAAACTGATATTAAGAAAAGGAGAAGTGTATCCAAACAACAAGAAATAAACTACCATAATGGTCAAAAGATGAAACGAGGATTCAATAATTGGCACAACTGATTTCCCTACTGCAATTGCACTCCGAGAAACTGGTGAGACAAGATATAGTTCTAAAATCTGTGACATTCGATCAATTTCTATTGACCTACCTGCTGAAAACAGAAGATTGTTTATTACATGTTGTACCATTACTCCAAAAATGATAAAGGTGAAAAAACTTTGTGTCCCAAAGCTTAATTGAACGTTGTTGATGTCTCCAAAAGATAGGTATTGAAACACCGGAATTAATGCACTAAATATAGGGATAACCAAAAATGAAAAAATTCGTTCCTTAAATACAACAGTTTTGCGTATTTCCGTTTTGGCTATCGCTAACACATAATTAATGTATGCATGTATCCTCATTTATTGTCCTCCTCTATGATTTTCATAAAAATTTCTTCGAACTCCAATGTAGTCTTTTCAACAGAATTGATTTCATGACCTGATTCAATCACTTTCGACAAAAATGAGTGCAATTGATTGCCTGACGTTGGTAAGAATACAACCAAAGACCCATCAACCCTTTTGTATGGGTAGTTACCTACCAATTCCTTCAAATTGGATTCAGTTTTAGGACTTATCTTAACTTCCATGCGTTCAGACAGGCCAAACCGATCATAAAGCTCTTTGGGTGTTCCTCTTGCAACTTCTTTGCCTTTATTAATGATGAGAATGTTGTCACACAACCTTTGCGCTTCAGACAAATTATGTGTTGTAAGAAGTACTGAATATTGTTTCTCATCCACTAATACTTTGTCAATAAACCTACGTATATCTTTGGCAATATCCACATCTAATCCTAAAGTGGGTTCATCAAGTAATAGTAGCCTTGGTTCATGAATTATTGCCCGAGCTATTTGTAGCCTACGAATCATTCCTCGAGAAAAAGTTTCCACCCTTAAATTCGCTCTATCTTCAAGCCCCACCAACTCTAAAAGCTCATCGATCCTAGAAGGCAACTTGGATCGTGAAATTCCATAAATTCTTCCGTAAAGTTCCAAATTTTCTTTTGCAGTCAATCTCCAGTACAATGATCTTGGATTACCAAAATCAACTCCAATCATCTTTTTTATTTTCATATGCTCTGAAAGGTCAAACCCTCCAATTGCTATTTGCCCTTCATCCGGAAGTAGCAATGTACTCAATATTTTGACAATTGTCGTTTTGCCTGCCCCATTTGGACCCAAAAGTCCGAAAATTTCTCCCTCATCTATCTTAAAACTAACGTCATTGATTGCCAAAAGCTTCATTTTCTCTCTTCTGAAAAATCCATTTTTCCTTGTCATTTCGTATGTCTTCTTTATATTATTGACTTCTACCAGCATTTGAACTTTCCCTCACACAGCAGTGTCTCCCCTCACTTTGGATTTTGCAATTGACTTTTCAAACAGCCAAAGGAAAATTATAAGCAATACCCCCATCACAAAAGCCAATAGCAACACATGTGGATAATCCATTTCCTTCAAAAACATAAGCTTCCGAAAAATATCCAAAAGCTGATAAAATGGATTGAGCCAAAATAGAAGTATGAACCTTTCTGGCAGAACCTGTGGGGGAAAAAAAATCCCTGACAAAAGCTGAAACAATGTGCTAAAAATTGAAGATATGGTAAATGTATCCTTTAACTTCATTATTGTTGCAGAATAGGCATATCCTACAAGAATCGATAAAAAAAACATCATTAGCAACACAATAAGTGCGCCAATTAACTTGGAAAAAGCAAATGGAACACCCACAGCATGCAAGACAACAATCATTATAACGAAATTTGGTAAAATAAAAATCATTCGCTGTATCATTCTTGCAATAAGCCATCTCTGAATCGATGTCGGTGTAGTAAGAAGATAATCAAAATTACCAAACGTCTGCTCTTCCCTGAGAATTGTTGGAACATCATAAATTGATATGTTGATGAATGAACTGAAAATCATACCTGTAATGATGAATTCCAGATATCCGTATCCATAATGCTGAAATTTGTTCCCCATAAATTGTTCAAGCAAATATCCTTCAGCAATAAAAGTTAACGGAATAATGACATAAGAAATAATCATGCGAATTATTCCTGCTAAACGGACTTCATGAATGAGGCTGTATTTAATGACGGAAAACATCATTTCATGGTCAAACATCAAATATTTATAATTAAATTTTTTTATTGCTAACAATTAAAC
>JALUTL010000269.1 GCA_027016475.1 Candidatus Heimdallarchaeota archaeon | reverse complement strand
TCAGCAACTAGGATTCCTGACTGATGTGCTTGGTTTGGAAGACCTGCTCCAACGCAAGGTTCGCCAAATGAGCCTAGGTCAGAGGATAAGGTGCGAATTGGCAGGAGTCATGCTCCACAATCCGGAACTCCTGATTCTTGACGAGCCAACCATCGGCCTCGATATCAGGGGGAAAAAGGACTTACGCGAATTTCTCAGGAGAATAGGCAATGAATTCGGAACCACGGTCATTCTGTCGAGCCATGACGTGTTGGATATGGAATCCGTCTGCAACAGAGCATTGCTCCTCAAGGACAACTCTTTGCATTTTGATGGTGCCATCGATCAAATTGAAACCCCTGATGAAGTTGCTGCAATTTCCTTTGCTTTTGCAGAAGAAAAAGCCATTGCAAAAATCAAAGTTCTTCTCCAGAATTTTGAGAAAGTCGAAATTGAAATCCATGATAATCGATGCCTTGTCAGAACACATCCCTCACATGTTCCAATGTTTCTTTCGGAAGTGTTTTTAGATTCAGACCTTGCATCAGGGATAGGCAAAATCGAAATTTTTCACAAGAGTCTGGAGGAGAAACTGCAGGAATTCTATGGAGAGAAGCCAAAATGAGACACAGCATTGTGGTCACCCTTGAATATCTTCGAATTACGCTTAAGGAAATGACAAGCTACAGGCAGACCATTCCCCTACTGTTGGTCAACATTTCATTCAATGTCCTGTTGTGGATATTTTTCTGACTTGTCGTCATCCCTTCATCCCCATTGGTCAAAACCTTTGGCCTTAAAGAACTCATCCTCATTACTGGATTTGCACAACTGTACATTGGCATGTTTGCAATGTTCTTCGTTGGTGTACTTTTGATCTCAAACCTGATTGTTGAAGGCAAGCTGGATCAATACCTATCCCTGCCTGTGCCTTTGGCAGTTTCGTTGCTTGGGGAACATTTCAGAATGTGGGGGTTGCCATATTTTCTCATTGGTGCAGGAATTGTCATTCGATATGCCATTGATTGCCATTATTCCATCTATTCCTCGCATTGACAATTGGACTTCTCGGCACCATTGCCATCAACCTCATCTATTCAGCCATAGAAGTAAAATGAATATTGAGACAATTGCAATAGGTATTGTTTTGGCGTTGGTTGTTGTAGAACTGCTTTACCTATATCACTTCAGGTGAACCATTCAAGTCGATAGGTGGAGGAGGAAAGTACAACCTATTTGAACCAGTACCTACATATAATCTCTATGGGTGAACAATAATGCCTATCTCTCCTCCTTTGGTCTATGTTGTGTTTCTTGCATCAGACAGTGTAAACGACACAATAAGAACGATTGTGCCAGATTTTATTGAAGGGAGAGGAAAATTTGTCCAAAATAAAGGGAAATCCTTCAGATTTAACCTTACCTTTCCATTTATTGAAGATCGGGAAAAAAAAGACATCGCAGAACAGAATCGTGTATTCATTCGGCTTTGCCAACAAAGAGCCATCTATTGATTTTCGGATTTGGGATGCCATCGCTCTGAACGTTTTGGCAATAATCAATGACGGGAATGTCAAGCATATTGACAGTTGGCTTAACAAATTTCAGCAGGCAGAGCAACAAAGCCCTTTTGGGGTGCCGCCGATATTATGCTTTGATTTGGGAGGCGGAAAAGTACAGATAATTGAATGCATCCCTATTGGAAAAATGGATTCAGATTCCTTGGAAACAATCATAAAGGAAATCCATGACGCGGTGTCCAACCAAATGAAAAGTTAAGTCATCAATATGGCGGAACGGGAAACAGTATGTGTCAGCAACAAGTTGAATGATTGGCTTTTATACTTATTTCAATGGGTGTGTCTATGGCTTCCACAACCTTGATGTCTAAAATTTGTGGAATCCGGGATTATTTTGATTATTTTAGGGACAATGAGATATGATTCCGTATCCATTCTGTGAATGAAAGCAATGAAAAATGAAACAACAAAAAAGATCAAAATTCCACCTATAATACCTAATCATACAGTTGTCAGACAGCAATCGTCTATAAATGAATTTGGAACAATGTGATTAATCTATATTGATGATCCAGGAACAATGTTTTGAATTTCCGCCATCTTTGTCATCCAAAAACAACAACTTGAAAAATTTTAACAAGCTGGGCACAAATGTTGGGTTCTATAAATCGAAAGAATTATGATAGACAAAACATCTTGAATGAATCTTCTTATTCTAGACTGTTCAGAGCTGCCAATGAAGTCCATAAAATGTCTGCCCATTGCAACAGACCCCCTTGCCACCTGCTTTCTGGAGCATTCAAGGAAATGTCTACTGTTTTCGACAATGTGGAAAGTGTATACTTAAAGGTCAAAACGCCTCCAAAAGAGGCAAGCAAGAGCGAAAAAGCTTCCCAAACCGGTACCAAACCCATACTTTATTTCGAAAAGGAGACCATGTGCAAACATCTTGAAACCATTTTAGACCCCAACTTGGTTACGAATGCCATAAATAAGGGCATCAGTCTTGAAGAAGTAACTTTGCGCAGGACTTTCAAGCTTATCGAGGACTTGAGAAGCGAGTTTGGAGACGGCACAAAAGCCGCAGAGAATTTTGCAAATGATGTAACAGTAAGGGCATTCTTTGGAACTGGAGATCGAATTTATTTGAGGAGGCTATATAATGATCTCATCCTGCCGATTACCTCGAACTACAAGAACGTGTTCAAAGCAAATTTCGGACAAATTTCAGTCAAGTCCATCAAGGACGTTGATGAAATCAAGAAATTGATCTCTGCTTACGCTGAAAACACAGGTGCCTCAACAGGATATGCAGACAGGCTATATCATGTCATCAACATGGTCATGGATCATGACTTTGGCAACCATATTTTTGCGAACCAGTTAGTCTCAAGAGGTCAGTACAGAAATTCCTTCAGGAACAACAGATTGGATCCTGCAACGGGAAACAAATGGCTGAATACAACCACTGCGCTCCCTCTGTCTGAAGATTTTTTGGACAAAATTCATGCCAAGTTGAAAAATAGTGGCGTGAAAATTGCAAATGGCTTGGAACAGAAACATATAGAAGCACTGAGAAAGCTGCATGATGAATCTATTTCATTCCGGAGAATAGCTTCATCCGAAACAAGAAGGCAAGGAACAGATATCCTTGTCAAAGTCGACCTTCAATCGACAATTGACAATCTGAAGAACGGGAACATTAACTTGGAAAGCGTGTTTGGCAGCCTGGCCAATGAAATCGACCAAAATGACATCGAATTGCTTATAGAAATCTTGGACAATCAACCAAGAAAGAGATGGATCTATGAGTATGAAGAAAAGACAAGAGGAGGGACAAGCCCAATGTATTCTGCCATAGTGAAAGAAGATTTTGATGGCGATTTATATCTGGATCATTTTGGGAGGGGTATCGGATATCGTAGCCAATACGATATGGCATCATTCATAAAAATTTTGGATAATCGTTTCGATGACCTAATCGGAATTTCTTTCCTGAACAAAGCTGATGATTTGTTCGATTTCACCAAGATTATTTCAACGACAGAGGGGTTCAGAGAAATTCTGACCAGTTCCAACCCGATCTTTGCTATCAAGGATAATTTAAAGACTGATGTCCTACAAAATATCAATGTCATAATAGCAAAGCGCAATTCAGGGTATGGGTCAGTTGAAGAATTCATAGAAAAGGAAATACTGGAATACTTTAGAATTATTCAATTTTGCTGGGACGTTTCGATTATTGAGGAGTTCGCCCATTCTGGCAAAACGTTAAACTATAATGCAAGACAATTTTCTTCTGCAAAATCGAATATTGTAACTGTTGAGCAAGCTCCGACACCGACATCAATACCTGTAAAATATAATGGAACAGACTACAACCTAATTTTGGAACCAAGCTCACGCTTAATTAGAAAAGATGGCAATGAAATCCGTTTCGGATTCGATTTGATTGACAAAAGCGGAAACAGGATATTCTATGGTCTAACGGAAAACGAACTGAGGGATGTATTTGTTCAGGTCATAATCCCTTGTTTGAAAGAGCTGGTCAAAGATAGGGCAAAAGTAGGAACTGCATTTCTGTCACCGCAGGACATTGACTGCATTGATTCTTATCTGAAACGTTTTCCCTCACCTGAACACACTTCAATTCAGCAATTTGTTTATGAAATGCCTGAACCAGCCATTAACCTGCTCCGTCAATGGTTCATGCATAATAAAATATTCGGGTCAGACTGTTTTGCGTTGGTTTCAGCCTATTTCGGACAGATAAAGATAGATGGGACATCTGTCGGAATAATCGCAAGAGGTAAAGAGGGAATCATCAATACCTACAAAACATTGATGACAAAACATATGGCATTTAGTTCAGCGTATTCAGACCTTATTTTGGATCTGCAAGAACCATTGCCATTCTCATCATTGTCGAAGCAATACATAGCCAAACACGGATATGATCTTAGGGAAGTGCAGTTTGTCGATTTGATTGGCGAAACGGGACTGGCATCATTGGGACTGGAATCAAAACACTTTGCGCCGAGATTAACCCAAAATGGAATAGTCATTGAGATGATTGAGCAAAACAGCAACTCGTTGCGAAACTTAAGTTCCATTAAGACTGACTTCCCAACTAATTCAAAAACTGATCTCCCCAAATATCTGAATAAGTACAGAAAAATGAGCCATAAAGGGAATTCAATCATGAACCCATCACTGATGAATTTAATGCTTGTCTTCGAAACGATGGTCAAGGAGGGAATCGTGCGTCAAGTCATCGGAGAAGTCCCAATGTTGCCGCCTCCTTTGACTGCATTTTCAATTTATAGAAAGGTTGGCAATGACAAGGTCTTCGAAACAACATATTCCTTCGAGGCATTTTCCGATGCATGGAAAAACACCAGTCACTATTTCTTCACTGATCCTAAAACTGGAGCGGCAAGGCACTATGGAGCCATCTCGAACTACAAGGGAGACCCCAGTGAAATAGTTGAATATCTTCATTTTGATGCATCACAGGCAATGGTGGGGAATTATATCAGCCCAATATTCGAACTTATCGACCAAAAATCAAGGCAGATAGTCACTTCCATTGCACAAAGAAGAATTGACGAACTCAAACAGTTACATCCAAACGGAAGGACTTTCAAAAAAGAAGCTAGAGCTGTTGGAGATTTTGGGTATGAATACCATAATGCCAAATATGACAGGGTTATACTCAATGAACATAATACCATGCTCTGGTATTTGGATGCAATAGTAAATCATCCAGATTGGGAATTGCCAATAAAGTTCCTTGAATCCAAGTATTCTCAGGAAATCATCAATTACCTGTTGCGCAACCCTTCATATGAAAAACACGAACTACTGGTCTCCAAGATCCGCCTAGGTGAAAACAAAAAATATAGCAAGATCGATAAGTTCAACATTTTTGACACACTCGTTGGGGGAGCAGTCTATTCCAAATTGATTGATATCAAAAGAAAGATGCTCGATCCAACCCAAGTGAATGACCTCAAAGCAGCTTTTGAAAAGTTGTACAGAGAGACAAACAAGGGAAACGAAGTCTTTGAACAAGCAAGCGATTTTGATTTTGCAAAATACGCTGAAATCAATTCACTCCTCTTCATGCCCCCCTCTGCATACCGAGGAACTGACGGACGCATCATCTCATACCCTTACATCTACAAAAGAGGTGAAACAATGCCTGTAGTGTTCCCAAAAGACTCAATTCATAAGATGCCCGTATCTCTCAATGATGCTGAAGGAAGTGATGAACTCACTGAATTTCTCAAGTCAAGCTCTGAAATTGCAGAAAATTCACCCAATCTTGCATTCCATGCCATGATCGTTATGCTCAATTCAAGTGGAATCTTCCTCAACTTCATTGATGAGATCATCAAAATCATAAAGCAAAAAAGAAACAAAACGTCTCGAACAGGACAGAAGATCATCACAAAACTATTCAGAACTTTCAACAGCATTCCCTAGCAACTTCCAATGCACTTCCGAAAACTTTAAGTCAATCAAATATCACGCAAAAATAACCACAAATGCGCGAGTAGTATAGTGGTAGTATACGGCCCTGCCACGGCTGAGACCCGGGTTCGAATTTCAGATCGTTGTGATGATCGGACGGATTTCCCGGCTCGCGCATTGTTTTTATGATTTTCAAGTGCAGAATTTCAGTTTAGGAATGTCCAAATGGCTTGATTACTTGGCCATTTATTGTTCTTCTTGAAAGATTTGGACAAGATTTCCGCAGGTATCGTCAATTATGGCCAGATATCCATATTCTGTTTTGGTTGGTTCAGTGACAAAAGTCACTTTTTCTTTCAGTCGGTTAAATTCCTGATCCAGATCTTCTGTAAACAGGGTCAGTGCAGGGATTCCCTGTTTTTTCAATCCCTGCTGATAGTTTTTGGCAAGGGGGTTGTCATTGGGTTCAAGCAACAACTCGATTTGTTCTGTTCCTATGGTCACGAAATGAAATTGTCCGGCAGGTATGTTTCTAACAATCTGAAACCCCAAAATTTCAGTGTAAAACTTGACTGCTTTGGTCTGATCGTCGACGAAGATACTGAACAGTTTAAATTTGAGAATAAATTTTGGTTTCGCAAGAATTCATAAGCGTATCGAATGTCTGGCACATTTTTTGTTTGCGTAATGGAGTGTCAGTTATTCAACCCCTGATTTGGTTGACTGATTCCCATTTTGATATAAGGGGGATCAGCGATTGTCCATGTCGGCTCTTGAACCTGACGTCAATGGAGATCTCGAGGGGTAGGACTGGGTATACATCCATGTGAAAGCTTAGTTGCTTAAATAGTGTAGTTTTTTTCCTATGTCAATGGAAGACATCAAGGCCCTGTTCTATTTGGAAGTGGGTCACCTTGCGGTCTATCTTCAGGGGAAGATGACCTTCAGAGAAACGGGCTTGAAGACCTCCATGAGCTGGCCGCTGATTCTGCTGTTTGTGGACACCTATGAGGACTATTATGGGTTTATGACACCTGAATTGAAGAAAGCAGCCGAGAAGATCAAACAGGCCATGCTGACTGAGAGGGGAATGAAATATAATGAGTTTAGAATCCGTTCCTATAGGTACATGAACCTGTTCGGCACATGGGGGCCAAAGAAATGGGACTATTTCGGGGGCATGTTTGCGACCTACTGGAAGGAAGGCGACAGATACGGGCTCAAGGACATTGTGTTCGGTGACAAGCCGACAGAGGCAATCCTTGACCTTTCACGTCAGGAATTCTACCATTTTGTTTCAAACTGGCTGGTTGCTCACAATTGGAAGTTTTTTGAAGAGATCAACCTAGAGGGATTCCTGAATGCCGAAAGTGGTGATGTCCGGATACCTGAATTGAAGGACAAATCTCAGTACAGGAGCCATGAAATCCATTTGAGAGAATATCTGCTTCATTATCTGTTTTACTTGCGTGACATGCTTCTGACCGATCAAATGTCGTTGGAGTACCTGCTGTCATTAAATGGCATCCATACAGTTGGGGGCCTTCTTTGCTCCGAAAAAGTGCGACAGAAACACGGGGATTTTTTTAGGAACTTGCTGGACAGCAGGGAAAGGCTTCCGCGCGGTTGGCAGGCAGTGCTTGCCATAATTATGGAAAACGCCTTCGATTCTAGTCGATTTTGCTATAATCGGGTAATTAATCCATATTTCCTGAAAACTGAACCATATGATGAGTGGGTGAAAGGGCTGGAGACCAACGAGTTTGGGATTGAATTTCGGCTTGTTGAGCAATTCAATGACACTTCCGCAAATGCTGATCCCCAACCACAGGCTTTCCGCATAATTACAGAATATGGAGAAAGCAAGGTGCCAGAAAGGTTGGATGAATTAATGAATCCATCAGACATTGAGATAGTGGAACTTATGCTTGCGGAATACAATATTCTTTTCGGCTCCCAAAACCTGTCATCCAAGCGGTTTTGGCCTTCGGTGGATGACGATGGCAATTGTGTCATTTCTTTGGCATCACAGCTTGGGATGTGGAGTGCGGCACTTCAAAGGGTGGACTTTAGGATAAACTCATCTTCCCGTCGTATTGTTGAAGTGGTGATAATGGCAAACCATTTAAGCAAGTATCTATTTGAATTTCCATTTGCGGAATCTATGCTGATTTACTGTCCAAATATGGATGTTTTGCCGACAGTTCTTAACAATAGCACAAAGTACCTTCAATTATATGTCAACCAAACATTTCCGTTTCTTCGCGGAATAGAACGTTTGAGAGGTCTCGAAATGATTACAATTTCGAATGGAGGTGATTGCGATGAAGTACACCAAATTCAAAACATGATAAGACGTAATCCACCATTTTCGCCGGTAAACTTGAAAGAGCTATCGAATTTATGGAGGATACAGGCGGACGCACTTGAATTAGACACAAAGTATCTCCCGGTCTCCCTTAAGCATCTCTTTATCTCAATATGCAGGTTCAGAATCTCTCCAGGGATTCAGTTGCCACATTTGGAACGATTGCGTGTGGCTCACAGCATTATTCTAGATGGGGAAAGCATCCATGAGTTTGCCCCCAATTTGGAGCTTATCGAAATTGTTGCCCCAATCAATTCGGCAGAGCCTTTGCTGAGAGGGATTGAGCATTTGAAAAAGCTGAAACAATTGGTGCTTGATTGCGTTGACCTTGAGCGTGTTCCGATGGTTCATCCTTCTGTCAAGCTCTATCTGTTTGAATGTGAATTTGAAGACAGTTCGGGCATTGGCACTGCACAGGTTCAGACCAAAGGTTCAAAAAGAGAAAGTTACGAAAAACGGCAGGCAAAGCTTCAGCAACTCATGGAGGAATATGGAACTGATCCTTCGATTGTTCCAGACATCGAATAGGTATCGTCAAGTTCCGATAGGAACTTATTCAGCCGCTGAAGCAGACGACTTGGCGAGACGATTTCGCCGCTATCCCATGGACGATACTCTTTATCAAACCATGGACTCAAACTTCCGATTGGAATCACCTCCTCGCCCTATTTCCAGATTTTCCCAATGATAGCCAGTTTTTGAGAGACAGTTACAGTCATATCAAGAAAAATTTGACTTCTGGCACTGAAGAAAGCTTTTTGAGGATAATAATGCGTGAAGGTTCAAATAATGAAATGATTTTGACGAAGGAGAAATTCAAGGAGATTCAGCAGATCATGTTAACAAATTCCGAAGATTTAGAAGTTGAGCTTCGTCGCATGAAAAATACTTATGACATATTTTTCCCTTCCGCCTTTTCAGCAGGAAGGTTTCACTTCTTCAATGGCATTAAGTCCAATTGGCAGGAGTTTTTGGAGGAATGGAAGGGCACCAAATCGTTCCATATGATTGAGAATCTTGGAAAAAGAAAATGTGTCATGTTACTTGATGTACTTGCAACGGAAACTGAAATATCAATGAAAACCCTTGCAATTCGGGTCAAAAATCTTTCAGTAGATTTTGAACGTAATGCCATAAACCCATCCAATTTTCTCAGCAGAAATCAAATTATGGACTCTCCTTTTATATACCCGATTTCTCACGCAGTTAATAATTTGAGTCAAATGATTTTGGAAGGAAAAGTTTTGGGGGAAATGCAGAATTGGTTGGCAAAAGTAATTGTAACTGACAGTCAGTTTTCATTAGAAAAAATTAAAGAATTGCTGGAAGAAGAAAGGACAGAATCAAACTCTGTTATTGAAATACTCATTTGGATTAGTGCGTTTTGCATTGCGACATACTTAATTGAGGTGAGACGATGAATTCAGAAACAATCGATATAAGGCCAAGTTCGAATACAACAACTTCACAGCTTGATCATGAGGAAATTGCAAAATTTTTGAGATTGGAGATTCTTTCGTATGTTTCAGAATATTTGAACATAAATGAGTTGAGGAGAAGGCTGATGAAGTAAAAATTCTTAAAGAAAAAGTGGCCCAACTTGAGGCAAAGATAGATTCTCTTGATGCAAATATCGGCAAGGATAAATTAGATTGCATAGAGCTTTTTGGGAAAATGACGGATTTGGTCTATGCGAAAAGAGAACTTCTAGATCCGTCTACTAGGCTGGTATTGATACAGGAGAATAATGATTTTTCATTTTTTTATTGTAGATCCCTCCAACCAAGAAATAGTTTATGAAATAGCAGCAGATTTCATGATAGAACATGGTGTGAATGTCATTATTCTTTCTGAAAATGAGTTTGCGTTGGTCAAGCCAGATTTGGATGTTTATGATATCACGGACATCACAGTCGGGGAATTGGGAAAGGAATGAGCCACAATGCCAAAGGCTGAGGATCATCTGCAATTGTGCATTCAATATTTTTATCTATATGAGAAAACAATGAAAGAGCCTTGTTTTGATAGAAAGCTTGCATTTATTTCATTTTTCTATTCCCTTACTCATTTTTGCCAAGCAATGCTCATCCAAAAGGAGGTTCGGCCACTTCCAAAGACACATCATGAAAGATTGAGGTCGATTTCAATATACCTTGATAAGGAAATTTCAGGGTTGAAAAAAACTTTACGAAATTGAAAAATGAATCTGAAAAGGCACGATATGAACCAGCTATAGCCATTAGCTGGGATGATTTGGGAAGTCAAGATGCTGATAGAAAACTTGAGGAATTAGGAAATTATGTTCTCAATCTTTTAACCACCCATAATT
>JALUTL010000268.1:7917-10705 GCA_027016475.1 Candidatus Heimdallarchaeota archaeon | reverse complement strand
TAAGTTATTCAATCGAAATAATTTCTTTGAGTGACAAAAAACTTCTTTCAACCAACTCATCAATCGCTTGATGATTCTCCAGTCCAATAAGTCGCAATTGTTGAATGACATAGCGAAATGTTTTGGATAGCAAAGGGGATTGGCGTTCAGCAAGCAACAGTACGACATGTTCCTTTACATTGTCAAACATCACCAACATATCCCTTGTATTGATCGACATCAATCGAGATTCTGTTCGTATCAGTTCCTGCATTAGCTTGTTCAATTCCAGCATGAACGTGATAAAGTTCTGTTCATCTATCTGATGGGTAGCAAACCGGTAGCTATATACAACCTCGTTTCCTTTGACTATGGCCAAAGCCCTAACCTTTTGACTGATTGGAAATGCCATCAAGTTCCTGTTTGATGTAAGCAATGCCAATGCAAAGAGAGCAAGCGCCGTTAGTGGAATGAATGGCAGACTCAGTGTTTCAGGAAGAAATACTAACATGCCTAGCGAAGAAAGTAGGACAAATATCAAAAAAGTCCTAAGTACCTTAAAATTTTTTTGCGATAGTATTCTGCTTAACCCATAGTATTCGGCCAAAGAATCCTGCTTTTCGATATGCAGAAAAATTCGGGAAATGAGCAACGCACCTTGTAAAATATACAAAGCAGTGACATAGCGATTGGTCGCAATGAGGCCTTCAGATGTCACATGATTAACTCCTTCAATCCAAATAGTTCCAAGCAAAAATCCAGTAATTGCCAGGTTCATTGCAATGGATCTTCTTTGTCTATATGATGTTGACATTTCGTCATAAAAATAGTGAAGGGAGAAAAAACCAACTGCCAAAAACGAACCAGAAAGGTCAGCAATCTGAGGTAAATACCATTCAGCCTGAGAGAATAGAAATGTGAGAAAATCAAGAAACACCCAAAGAGCCAAGAACAATGATCCAAAGAGGCTACTGATTCCAAATATTGCGTAGTATTGTTTGTATGTTTGGACATTATAGAAAAAGGCCACAATTATTAAGACAATCGAAACAATAAAGATGCCAAGTATTAGTACATTCATATAAATCACCTAGATAAGATTATGAATTATTTCATCGATGAACTCGTTTGCGGCAACAACATGCCTTTGTTTCTTTAGTTCCCCATATTTAGGATGGCTTGTTATGAGATGCTTCAAGTCCTCCAAAAATCCTTCCAATTGAAGCGTATCAAAATCAGCAACCAAGCAGAACAAGAATTCATCATGTGCTTTCAGAAGGGCAACCCGATCTTCCATTTTTATTATCTCTGCATCCTGCATCTCTTCATCAAAGCTTTTGATCATCAGGTTGATTGAATAGATCGCTCCGGAAAATAGAGTGAGATCCCCAATTTGCTGTTCTTTGCTGAACGCCTTTTGGTAGACTGGCAGTCCACCATGGTCTATTATGATGAATGCCCACAATCGTTGTGGAGAAAGGATTGAGCTGATTGGATTTAGCCCATAAGTAATAGTCAGATAAATGATGATGAGTGTTGCCACAATCATGAATGGTGTGGAATCACTGGTTGTTCCTGCACCCGTAATTATCAGCCATAATATGAGGACAACTATTGTGGAAACTATGAGAACCAAGGAGAACACTACCAATCCAGTCTTCCGAGTGCCATCTGGTGAATAGAAGGTCGAAAAGATGTCCATATCTCGAAATGCCCGAAATACCCATGTCCCAGTCCATGAAGCATACAGTACAAAAACAACCAACAGGAATGGGTTGAATAGATCAGTCCAAAACCCATTGGTCTGAAATGCAGTAAGAAAAATTGGGTTGAGCGTCAAACCAGATATAAGCCCCATCAGCAAAGTCATTCCATAGAGGTCAAAGCGAGAACCACTTTTTTTGTATCCGAGAATATAATGAAAACGGAACATGGCATATATGTCAACTACAAGGGAAAGGAAAGATAATCTCAGCCAAAGTAAAGCCTGTTCGTATGTATCTGCAAACCTCATAAGAAGAGTAAATCCGCTCCATGGAATCCAAAGAAACATAAAAACAATTAGCCAGAATTTCATTTTCAAAGATTTTTTGCGGAAAGCAAAGAAAACGATTGAAAATCCCAATAGTGACATGACAAATGCAAAGCCGGGAACAATAACACTTATGTAATTTGCAACTTGGTTGTGTAACCCCACTATAGAACTGTGAATACAGAAGAATAAAAGCTTATCCAAGACAAGGAACAAAGAATGTCAAGGAAGGACTCAAAGTTTAGCTATACTTATAAAAGCCTTCTCCAGTCTTTCTCCCAAGCTTGCCAGCACGAACCATTTTGCGAAGAAGAGGGCACGGCCGGTATTTGTCTTCACCCAATTCCTTATGGAGATATTCAGAGATATAGAGGATCGTGTCCAGTCCAATAAAATCGCTTAATGTCAGGGGCCCCATAGGATGGTTCAAACCAAATTTGATGGCCAGGTCAATGTCCTCTTTGGATGCCACGCCTTCTTGTAGAGCATAATATGCTTCATTGAGCATAGGCATAAGTATCCTATTGACAATAAAGCCCGGAGCCTCAGCAGCTATTACGGTCTGCATTTCCAATGACTTACCGAATTCGATGGCTTTTTCCAAGGTTTTCTGCGATGTAGAATATCCCTTGATGAACTCAATGATTTTCATGATCACGGGGGGGTTGAAAAAATGAGTTCCCAAAAATTGTTCAGGTCTTCCAGAAGCCGTTGCCATTTCTGTGATGGATAGTGAAGAGGTGTTGGATCCAAAAATAGTGTGCGATGGAGCAAGTT
>JALUTL010000268.1:0-7907 GCA_027016475.1 Candidatus Heimdallarchaeota archaeon | reverse complement strand
GTCCTGATGTGTTGGTGGTGATGATTGTTCCGTTTTTATAAAAATTTGCAACCTTTTTAAACAAACTTTTTTTTATATCAAGATTTTCAATAATTGCTTCAATTACCAAATCCGCGTCCTGAACTGCTGTTTTCAGGTCGATTTCTCCCTTGAGTCTCATCCAGATTTCATCAGCCTTTTCAGGAGTCATCCGTTCTTTTTCGACCTGACGATTCAGCCACTTCCTGTTTCGTTCTAGACCTGCATCAATGAACTTTTGGTCAATGTCATTCAGAACAACCTGATATCCATAAATTGCGGAAACAAGGGCAATACCGGCACCCATTTGTCCCGCTCCAATAACACTTACGTTTTTGAACATGATTTGCCAAAGAAATTTACTCATATCAACTAATCGGCTCATTCGTGAGCCCATGCAATATTTGGGGCTAACTTAGCGTTTAAATGAAGAAGAACATTTGAAGTGCTATGAAATACAGAAATCTTGGAAAGTATGGGACAAAAGTATCAACAATTAGCATTGGAGGGTGGCTTACATTTGGAATGAACATTGATGACCAAACTTCATTGAATTCCTTGAAGGTAGCAGAGGAAGAGGGAATTAATTTCATTGATGTTGCTGACGTCTACAACAAGGGAGAATCAGAGAGAATGGTAGGAGAATTCTTGAAGGAAAGAGAAAGATCAGATTTTGTCATCAGTTCCAAAGTCTATGGGAAAATGTCTGACAATCCCAACAACAGAGGGCTTTCACAGAAGCACATTAGAGAATCCATAGAAAAGAGCCTTCAAAGGTTGAATACGGACTATCTTGACATTTACTTCTGCCATAGATATGATTATTCAACCCCATTGGAAGAAACCATACGTGTAATGAATAATCTCATAGACGAAGGCTTGGTTAATTATTGGGGCACATCCACTTGGTTTGCGGCAGAGATTGAAAGGGCTGTTGGTATCGCCAAAGAGCTTGGACTTCGTCCTCCTGCAGTAGAACAACCCAGATACAACCTGTTGGATCGTTACATAGAGAAGGAATTGTGGTATACAATTGATGGTCATGGCATAGGAATAACTGTTTGGTCACCTCTGGCACAAGGCATACTTACAGGCAAGTATCTGGATGGTATTCCAGAAGATTCCCGGCACGCAAGATACAATAAATTGGCGGAAAGAGAGATGACAGAGGAGGTGTTTGAGAAGCTTCGAAAGATTAGAGAGATCGCGAAAGAAAACGATATGACCCTAACCCAACTTTCCCTCGCATGGGCATTGAGCCGCCCTCAAATCAGTTCACTCATTACAGGCGCAAGCAAGCCAGATCAAGTTCGGGAAAATGCAGCGGCAGCAGACATCAGCCTAAGTCCGAAGTTAATTGAAGAAATTGAGGCAATTATGGACAATGAGCCTCAGTACCATCCATCCTATCGTGTCAACTACAGAAATTTCTTGAAGGGAGAACTATAAATCACTAATGCAATCAATGAAAGTCATTTAATACTGTACATTCATATTTAAATTGAAAAAATGGTTGACAGAAGTGAAAGGATGGAAGTGGGGAACGCACCAATTGAATTTTTGACTAACGGTGAGGACTTGAGCGGGTGCACCCTTGTAACTGGCTTCTATGGCATAGGAAAAATTGGGTTCATTGCAGTGAATCATATGATACAGAAATTACAGGCAAAGCGTATCGGCTTTGTCATAACGGAATTTTTGCCGCCGTTTTTATCAGTACGGAACAAGGAATTGATCTTGCCGTTTGAAATCTACAGAAAGGACAACATTGTATTTTTGGCGGCATTCTTTGAACCGTACAAGTATGAACACAGATCATTTGCCAAGGCAGTAGTCCAATGGGCAAAAACAAACAGGATGACCAATATGATTTTGATTGGCGGGTTGGATTCGAGGCTTCGGGTAGAGGAAGAAGTTTTGGCAAAAGCAGTCTATTCCACAACATACAGAGAGATGTTTCCAGCAGCAAATGTCCCGAATTTGGACGAAGGTCTGTATGTGACAGGGCCATTGGCTTTACTCCTCATGTTTTGTGAACTTTATGATTTTCCGGGCATAGCCGTTTTGCCCTATGCAGAACGATCCCGTCCCGATCCGATTGGGGCCAGCCATGCTGTTGAAATTGTCAATGACCTTCTTGGAACAGATTGTGGAGTGGAAGAGCTAATCCAAGAAGCAGAAAATATAGAGAGGGAAATCCAGTCCATGATGGATGCAACTGAAAATTTGAATCAGGATGAAAAAGAGAGCCAAAGCAATGACAAGGGGATGTTCCTTTAATCGAGTGAGATAAGTTGTTTGCCGCGTGATTTGGAAACTACCTGCGCAAAGGTTTTTTCATCCCTTTCTTTGACTGTGAGAGAAACAGCGAGAAGACCATGAGAGTAGGTGAATTTGCTCTTATGAAGCTTAAATTCAAATTTTTGACCGAAACCTTTCTTGTGCATCGTTTGGTTAAATTCAGGATCGCTAAAGATGAAATAAGTCTGATTTCCTTCAATAATTACATCCTTGACAACTCCCATAGGCATTCCTTCTGCATCGACAATAGGAGTGTTTGTCAAGTCAGTAAAAAGCAGTAAGCCATTGTCAACCAAATGAGGGTTGTCAGTCCTGTTTATCTCTTCCTCGCGAATATTGAGGTAGATTGCATCATCAATGTAGTCAATCATATCAAAATAAACATATTCGTCAATGTTGTCCCTTAACTTCATTTCTTCCAGAAGTTCCTCAATAAAGCCTCCACCAATGACAAGAATTTTTGGTTCCAATAGAAAATCAAATCCCAGATCGACAGGTTCACCTATTTCTTGGTCATCAACGTCCACGACCACCTTCCTTCTTATTTCCGAAAAGCGAAAGCTGGGAAGCCCCATCATTACTAGATGGGATATCCAAAGTTAAATACTCTTAGACTCCTTACAGATAACTCACAAAATTTCTTCAGCAATATTTCATTTTGCAAAAACACAGCAAAAGCCTAGGAATCATCGTCCGCAGTAAAAATTTCCCTGAAGGTTACCTGGTCGTATTTGCCCAGAATTTCTGCCAAGTCCTTGACTATGTTTTTCTTGGCAAACTGAATATACTCATAATAACGGACTCGATGAGGAAGCATAATTGAGAGTGAGTCTCCTTCGATTTCAATGATGGAATCAGAGATGTCGGCTCCAGGCAACCTTCGGTTAATTAGTGCTTGAATTTTTTCCAATTCCTCATTGATTACCTGCCGGACATAAACTGTATAATGAAGGTCTTTTCCAGCCAATTTGTGGTTGAAATCTATTCTCACTCGTCCGGGTGTGACTGAGAGAATCAGGCCTTCCTGTCCACCAATTTCAATATATTCCCCTTTTTGCGGATTGATTTGCAGTTTTTGAAATTCTCTCCTAGGGACAAGCTTGATTTTTGAGGGATCATGAGGGCCGAATGCATATTTGAAGGGAACAGGCACATCCAATTCATCTCCAACCTGCTTATCTAGCAGAGCATCTTCAACAACACTTGGCAACCATTCTCGACCTACTACAAGCAACATCGGCTCATAAATTTTTTTGGGGGAAAAAATCCCAGCCTTTTCAGCAATTTCTTTCATTGTTGTGTCAAAAATAGTTTCACTTTCGGCAATCTTTGCTACGTAGTCTATCTTGACAAATGAGCCCTCTTTGATTTTTTCCATAGGTTTCCCGATTCATTTAATTGTATTTATGCCATTAAAGCATTTAGTTATCTCTATTGAAGAATCTCCCCAAATTAAGAATACCAAAACTCAAAATTAGAGCACGAAGGAATTCTTCGTGAAAAGTCATCAAATAGCAATGTTATAAACCGCCAACCAAATTGGAAATTACATGCCTTGGATTCAGGACATTGAGGAGTTCATAGCGCAAATTAAGGTTGATAGGAATCCGTATTCAAATCCTCACGGACATGAACAAGTGCCGATAAAAATATGCAACAGATGGACAGATTTGGGGTTAGAGCCAAGAATAATAGAATTAGACTATTCAGGGACAATAGGCCATAATTTGGTCATTGAACCAGCAAATCCAGATGATGAATTCACTTTGGTAATGGCTCACCATGACACAATCCCATTTTCAGTTGGTTTGGATGACAACATTTCAGGTATGGCAATTGTTGATATTTTAGCAAAAGAGCTTGCAACAGACAACCTGAATAATACTAACGTAATGCTTCTAATGCAGGATTTTTCAGAAGGCCATCCAAAAATTTGGGAAGAACGTGACAAATGGGAAGAACAACATGAAAAACTCGTACCTAGAACCAAAAACTATTTTGAATTTCAGAAAGCATTCGTAGAAAAATATGGAGGAATCACACCATTTTTCGGAATCAGAAGCTGTATTGAAGGATTGAAACAGACGGGGATGCTAAAGAGATTGAAAATGGTCTTAAATTTGGACTGTGTAGGCTATTTTGGACAACAGCAACAAATCAAGCATATGAAACCATTAGCTCCCGATGGAAATTATTTGTTAGCAGCAGGAAATCGAGGAACGGAAAGAATATTGTCAAAACTGTCCAATGAAAAGTTTACAACTTATTCTCTTAGACCATTGGAATTTATTATTGATTTGAGAAGATCAGATCACATGCTTTTTTGGGATCTGAACATTCCAACTGTTTATGTTACGGATACAGGGAAATTCAGGAATCCGAACTTTCATTCACCAAATGATAATGAAATTGATGTCGTGCGAATGGTTGAATGCATACAAGAGCTTTACAGTGCTTTATTCCACTCTAAGTAAGTTGCTCCATTCCAACAATTTCACTAGGAACACCGAACTGATCAAAGATTTCCAGATCACTGTCCTTCAAGAAATGTCTGTCATCAATAATTTTCCCGTCAGAAAGTGTAAGCACTCGCATTCCTTTTCTTAGCTTGCTTACATCATGGGTAACCATTATGATTGTAGGCCTCCACGAAGGGTCTTGATTGATGTCGACAAGGAGATCTATAATTTTGTCTCCAGTAGCAGAATCCAAGTCTCCAGTTGGTTCATCAGCCAATATCAGTTTGGGATGGCTGATTAATGCTCGTGCAATCCCGACTCTCTGTTTTTCACCACCTGAAAGTTCCGCAGGATAGTTTGCAGCCCGATCCTTCAATCCAACACGATCGAGCAGTTCCAAAGCAATTGGACGCCGCTTGTGTTTCGGATAGTTTGCTATAAGAAGCGGAAGTTCCACATTTTCGACCGCTGTAAGGCTTTCCAGCAAATGAAAGTGCTGAAAAACAATGCCAATGTGCTTTAGCCGAATTTCCGCTAATTGGTCTTCTGTCAGGGTCGAAAGATCAATACCATCAAAGTACACCTTCCCATGAGTTGGCTGTTCCAATCCACCGATTAGTGAAACAAAGGTGGACTTTCCACTTCCAGATTTTCCCAAAATTGCGACGAATTCACCTTGTTTGATAGTGATGTCGATACCTCGAATGGCACGAACTAGAGTTCCTCCAGAACCGTATTCTTTTATCAAATGCTCCGTCTGTATCAATATTGGAAGATTTTCATTGTCAATCATTTTGCAGCCTCCTCATCATTTGCGGGAACGATAAATAGGCGATCGCCTTCGGAAACGAATTTTACATAGTCCTCGATGCCGTGTTTTTTTCTTAGTTCAGATGGAATACGAACATTGCCGAATTGATCCACAAATGCAAGCTCTTCCCGGACTGCGGATCGCCAATCCCGAGCAGTTTCTCCAGTTACCGACCGGCGGATACCACTGATTTGCCCATCTAAAATATAGAAGCTTTGATGAGTCATTCGTTCAAACCGTCCGTCATGAGTCACAACGACCATGGTAAGACCTTCATCTCGATTGAGATCTTGAAGATAACCGATAACTTCCATTGTCGTCTCTGAATCCAACTCGCCTGTCGGTTCATCAGCGAGCAGCAATGCCGGTTCATTGGCCAAAGCAACACAAAGACCTGCACGCTGTGCTTCACCTCCGGAAAGTTGACCCAACTTGTGATCCCTTCTGTTCCACAATCCAACAGAAGACAAGAGATGCTTAATTCGTTCTTCCCGTTTGTCTTTAGGATAATTCGCAACAGCCATTACGTATTCTATATTTTCCTTGGCAGTCAGCTCAGGGAGGAGGTTTCTTTCAGGCAGTTGCCAAAGGAATCCTACGATTCTTTGGCGATAAGAGTCAATCTGCCATCCTCTTAATGAGTGAACGGGTATTTGTCCCACATACAATTCGCCCGCTGTAGGAGGGTACATGGCACCAATTACATTCAACAGCGTGCTTTTACCTGCACCTGAAGGTCCAATTATTGAGGTGAATGTGCCAGGTTTAATATTCAACTCTATTCCCCTCAAAGCGATAATGCCTGAGTCGGATGAGGGATCGTCATAAATCTTTATCAGATTCCTTGCAGCTATTCCGACAGGTCGCGGAACATTAGTCAGATCAAATGATTTTGCAGCCTGTGAACTGTTCATATTATTCACTCCGCACGAAGTACAGACCCAGTCTGTGAATTGGCAATCTTATGAGCAGGATACACTGCACTCAATGCAGACAATATGATTGCCAAGGTTGTAAAGGACGACATTGAGTCTATTGGGAAATATATTTGAATTGGAGGAACCGAAAATGCATCAACAAAGACTAATGAAAGGATGAAATCACTTAGGATGTATCCCATCAATATTCCAAGCACAATACCAATAATTAAGACCATTAGAGTCTCAACAAGCAATAACTGGAAAATTTGGTTTCTCTTCATTCCAATCGCCCGAAGTATTCCAATCTCTTTCCTTCTTTCCGAGAGGGTAATGAATGCATAGTAGGAAGATGCAATAGTAATTGCAAGAAGAGCAACTACCACTCCTGATTGAGTTAAGGTATTCATGAGGATTTTGGTAAAATTGTCGATTTCACTGTTCAAGCCAGCCTTAGCATTTTCTATGGAAGTTCCTGATGGAAGAATCTGTTCAAGTGTTTCCTCAATCAGGGTTGCATTTGCATCTGAAGATAATTTGAGGTAGATATAGTTTCTTTCTGAGATTTCTGTAGACATATTTATTGATTTTATGTATCCTAAATCTACAACACCATAAATGGTTGTATCATATTCACTTAGTTTGAAATTAATAAGCCGAGGAAAATAGTCAAATGTACCCCCTCGAAAAACAAAGTTTCCTTGAGACCCACCCTGCGTTGGAACAGGAATCTTGACTTTCTCAATGAGCTTTAGGTTTTTCACAATCTGAGATTGAATTATTATCGTGTCATTGTTCTTTTTCAGACCATCCATCAATTTGTGGAGATCTGCATCTGCATAATTGTCCTTCCAAAAGGCTATATCCGCAAAGTTAGTGGAATTGACTGCCAATAATTGAAGAGAAGAAAATCTACTGAAGCTAGAGATATGATTAACTAATGTATAGCCCTCTACACCATCGATTGTCGAAATGTTGGAAATTGTTGTTGAGTTGAGAGGAGTAGCGAAGGAGATAACTATGTCTGCACCAGTTCTATAATATCTATATTCCTGTTCAGCAGCTACAAATGTGTGAGGAACGATCAAGTAAGTATAGCTAATCATCAGGGCAAAAAGTGCAAATGCAACCAACTTTGAACTTGAAAAGCGGTTCTGTCTCATGTTTCTGGTTGCCAAAGCAAACATGTTACCGCGTTTTATCCATAGAATGTCTGAGAACTTCCCAATGAATGGTGCAAAATATCTCGCAACCAACAGCGCACTTCCAAAGAGGAAGCCGATAATAGCAAACGGTGTCAGAAGGAGCAAGAAGATTGCAATTGCATAAGTGTCTTCTGTGAAGGGGAAGTATTTGAACATTAAATATTCAATCATTCCAAGGGTAAAAAGAATCATATCC
>JALUTL010000267.1 GCA_027016475.1 Candidatus Heimdallarchaeota archaeon | reverse complement strand
CTCAATATGGGTCAACCAGGCAGGACCATCATAATCCAATTCGGCCAAAATAAATTCAATAATCCCTTGTATTTTGGGAAGGTCTTCAAGAGGTATAGGATTGTGGCTGCTTCGAATACGAAGTTTACATTTTTCCAGGGAAATGTACCAACCATTGACCCGTTTGTACAACTTGGTACGTGAATCCAAATCAGGTAAATATGATTCCAATCCGTGGAAATGATCGTATCTAAGCATAAACTTAATCAAAGCAGCTTCATCCGGATGCAGTTGGTACGGTCGGGAACCCCCGCATGATTCAAATGTACCATGTTGATGATCCAAGTTGACTAGTTCCCAGAGGCCATAACTTTTGTTTTGTACAATTCCTTTTTTCTTCAAACGTTTCAAGGCCTGATTGATTGAGTTTTTAGGAGCATCCAAAAATTGTGCAATTTGGGAAGGTGTTAATGCAGTTTGTTTTGATTGCAGTAACTTGATGATTCTATCACTATATGAGTAATGGTACACTTTGAATGTACCAAGTTGACCCATCAGGGGATCCCCCCATTGCGTTTTGTCGATGCTATATGATATATTAATTTTTTATTGTAATATATCTTCAGCTCGTTTAGCGACAGCTAAACGCAAAGCCCTATCACTTGTTCGTTACATGGATCTTCGGGTTGGCAAAATTTTTATGAGTTCAATGTCCGAAGATTCAGATTGGTTGGCGAGCAGCTCAATGCCTTTGACCACATCCATGACATTCAGCATCTTTGATTTGTCAACATCCTTGCCATCAAACCAAGGTGTGTCAACAGCTCCAGGATTCACAGTGGCAACTTTCACCCCTGTTCCAACCAACTCCTTTCTGACACATGAAACCATTGCCTGTACCGCATGTTTTGTAGCACAATATATTGATCCCCTTGCAGTTGTTTCCAAACCCAAATTGGATGATGTCACTACAATTTGTCCTTTTCCTTGCGTTTTCATCAAGGGTACCAAATGTTGAAGCCACAGAAAAACACCCTTTACATTTGTGTCGAATTGAAGGTCATATTCTTCCTCCGTAAAACTTTCAATGTTTCCAAAAAAACCAATTCCTGCATTCAAGACTGCAAGGTCAATTCTGCCTAGAACTTCTACAGCTTTTTCAAAAGCACTTTTTACTTGGTGGCTGTCTTGAACATCTGCAGCAAAGCCATGAGCGCTCCCATGTGATTTTAGCTTAACCAAGGCATGATCTAACTTTGATCTGTTTCTTGATGTGATGAATACCTCATGGCCCGCTTTTACAAAATGAAGTGCAGTGTGAAACCCAATTCCTGATGATCCTCCTGTGATAACTATATTCTTGGAATTCATAGGTGATTGACTGTTAAATACTTATTACTTTTTTTCTTTTAAAGTAGAATATTATTTCTTCCTTCGAATATTGACTAAAGTTACAATTGAGAACAAGGAGAGGAGAGCAAGATAAAATCCGAATCCTGGAAGGAAGCTTGCACCTGTGTCACCTCCAACTTTTGCGAATGACGGTGTTACAGTGGTTCCACCTGGCCAAGTGATGGTCGAGGTAAGTACAAGGCCATTCTTTTCATCCCAGCTTCCAACTCGAACAAAAGTATCGCCTTGAAGGTTTAGAACATCGTAGACTCCTTTCCTGTCATAGTTTGCATCAAATGATACAGGTCCAGTAGCTCCAATAAAGTCTGTTTTCTTGAGTTCTTCAAGAAGGGCATCTCCATCTGTCACATCTTTTCCTGCATCAATCATTCGTTGGAATGCATAGGCAAAAGCAAAGACTGCGTCATAAGCAAACGTAGCGAATGTGTTTGGTGTTCTGTCTCCACATCCTTCGTATTCAGTGCCTGATTTACCATTGCATGTTTCCCAAAGATCCAAGAAGGCTTCGTATTTCTCACCTGATCCCCTATTGGGTGCGGTTCCTACCATCCCTTGCATGGCATTCTTGATCTCTGTGCTGTTTTCAAACACGACGTCCTGTGCTGCACCATCACTTCCAAACCAAACATACTCTTCTCCTACAAGCCCAACGTCATCCGCTTGTGAAAACACAGTTACTGTATCTGCCACAATGGTGTTGACCACAATTACATGGGCGCCTGAATCTTTGATTGCTTGCAGTTGTGTTTTGATTTCTGAAGCACCTTGAGCGAATCTTTGGGCTGAAAGTACTTCAATTCCGACATTCTTGGCCTCTTCCTCAAACACGGTAATACCTCCTAAACCATAATCATCTGAAGTGGCCAAGGTCGCGACCTGAGTGAAGCCAAATTCCTTCAATATTCTTGCAATGGCTACTCCCTGTACGGAGTCAGGTGGCACTACTCTCATGAAATATGGGTATTTGGTCTTGTTCGACAAATCAGGATTTGTCGAAGAGTAGGAGATCTGAGGAACTTTATTTTGAGCAGCAACACCTGCTACAGCAATGGATACTGCGGATGATGCGGCTCCAACTATTCCTACAGCTCCTGCATCAATTACTTCTTGGGCAACCTGTGCACCTACATCAGGCTTGGTTTGTGTGTCTCTGACCAAAAGTGTCAGTGTTGTATCTGGCAAGAGTGAATCGTTGGCATTGATAATATCAACTGCCATTTGAGCGGCTGCTCTACGTTCAACTCCTCCAGCTGCCAAACCGCCAGTCAATGGGAAAAGCCCTCCCAATTTGATTTCAGAAGGTGCTTGGTGGAGGTTTGGTCCATCATTTATGGCTTGAGCTACTCCAAAAGGAAACACTAGCATCACGCCAGCTAGAAATGTAAACAATATCATTTTTTTGTGCTTCATTTTCTATACTCCAGGCACGCGTCCGATTTCGTACATGAATGTCGAAAATCAGATATCCAGTGCCTTCTTGTTTTTTGAGGACAACTCTTTAAAATTGTTGCCCTTGTGGCGTGGAATGATTTTTTAAATCAAATATGGTTCTGCAAGGTCGGTGGTTATCACCAGTAAAACAATTTAATATTCTGTTGGCTAAGGGCAAGAATTATATAAAGTTCCGAATTTCAGAATAGAGAAGAACGGAAGGAGTTAACAGATATGAAGGTGATCAAAACAGAAAATTTAAACAGTGGCTACGGGAAACATCAAATTCTTAGAAATATCAATGTTGAATTGGAGAAAGGAGAATTGGTCACGATCATAGGGCCGAATGGTAGCGGAAAATCCACACTGATCAAAACCATAATTGGATTGGTTCCTGCCTGGTCAGGACGGATCATTATCAATGAAGAGCTTGATATCACCAGAATGAAACCTTACGAAATCGTGACACGAGGAGTTCCCATAAGCTATGTGCCTCAGGTCAACAACGTCTTTCCAACGTTGACTGTGGAGGAGAATTTGCGGCTGGGGGCACTTCCACTCAAAAAGCTGTCTAAATCTGAAATCGAACAGGAAATGACACAAATCTATGATATTTTTCCACGGCTTTCTGAGAGGAAAAGCCAAAAAGCTGCACTTCTTTCTGGTGGTGAACGACAGATGCTCGCTTTGGGACGGGCATTAATGGCAAAGCCAACAATATTAT
>JALUTL010000266.1 GCA_027016475.1 Candidatus Heimdallarchaeota archaeon | reverse complement strand
GATTAATTGTGATTTTTGATATATGAAAAGAGGGTTCATCTCTTTTACAATGAGGTATGTCTATGCAGGAACAGGCAGATGGAAAAGCAAAAGTAACATTTTCAGATATGGATGTCTTGAATTACCATTCAAACAATTTTCCCGGTCATGGAAAAATTGAGATGGTATCTAAAACATCTGTCAAGTCAATAATGGACTTGACACTGGCATATTCCCCGGGCGTAGCCGTTGCATGCTTAGCGATCGAGGCTGACCGCGACAATCTTTACAGATATACGAATGTTGCAAATTCAGTTGCAGTCATATCAAATGGTACCAGAATTTTAGGCTTGGGAGACATTGGTATTGCAGGCTTACCTGTAATGGAAGGAAAAGCAATATTGTTCAAAACTCTTGGAGGTGTTGATGCCTATCCTTTTATTTTGGATGAAAAGGATCCAGACAAATTCATTTCCCATGTAAGGGCGATGGCGCAAAACTTTGGCGGCATCAACTTGGAGGATATAAGAAAGCCCGACTGTTTCTATATTGAACGTACTCTGGATGAGATTCTTGATATCCCAGTTTTCCATGATGATCAATGGGGCACAGCAATTGTTACGCTGGCAGGACTTTTCAATGCACTGAAGCTGGTTGACAAAAAGATGGAAGATATCAAGGTGGTAGTAAATGGCGCAGGTGCGGCAGGAATCGCAATTGCAGAAATGCTTCTCAATTCAGGAGTGAAGGGTGAAAATCTTCAGCTGTTGGATAGTGAAGGCAGCATTTATCCTGACAGGATCAAAGGTATGGATCCGTACAAAAGAGAAATTGCAGAAAAGATTAATCCATATAGGCTGTCGTTGACACTTGATCAGGCAGTTGAAGGAATTGATGTGCTTATTGGGGTTTCTTACAAGGACGCTTTCAAAAAATCCCATATCAGGAAGATGGAAAAAGACCCAATTGTCTTCGCGTTGGCAAATCCCGTCCCGGAAATTCTTCCAACCGATGCCATTGATGCAGGGGCAAAAATTGTTGCAACAGGCAGAAGTGATTTCTCCAATCAAATCAACAATGTGTTAGGCTTTCCCGCAATCTTTAGAGGAGCATTAGACGTTCGGGCAAGGAAGATAACTGAGAACATGAAGGTTGCAGCAGCACGGGCAATTGCCAATGTCCTTCCTGAAGACAAATTGAATGTCAACAATATTATTGTAAAACCAACTAACCCCAAGGTAATGATTGAAGAGGCAGGTGCAGTTGCTAAGGCAGCCATCAGTAATCGAGTAAATCAGATAGACATCTCTGTTCAGAAGGTCAAAGAATTGACAAAACGAAGACTTGAATTCTACAATGAGTATTTGGCGACATTGACTCCTATTCGCAAGGAACTCGGTAAACTGTAATTATTTGGATGTTATTTCCTTAATGACGGTTCTAAACTGTTCCATTGTTGTTTCAGTATTGTGGTAAGGCCATTTTTTGTCCTCAGTATTGATGACATAGTCTGCAAGCGCAATCAGGTCACCTAAACCATAACCTAATTCTTTGTTGTCCCTGAGGTCAAATCTGCTTCTGTCGTTTGCCATTGCTATGTCCTCGGTCACCTTGCCTTGACCTTGATTCTTGGATGCCTCTTTTCTGTCTTCATTCATCAGTCTTCCATGTCGAGTAGATCTTGAGGCATGGAAGGATACAATGAAGACGTTATCCTCTCCAAACTTTCCTTTTACCAATTCGACTTCACTCTTTGCCTTAACTCCAGAAAGGAAGACAGCAGGTTTATTCCTGTATTTTTCTTCGATATATTCTATTGCTCTTTCAGTGAAATAGGCATCTGATTGAGCCTTACATTCTCCCGCCACTTTCACAATGTTTTCTGGCGTTGCCTCCAAGCCCCTCTCTGCAACAGCTTTGTAAACGAATGTACCTGTTTCTACCAAGGGGATGTCCATTTCTTCCTGCATCATTTTTGCATGTGTCGACTTTCCGGAAAGAGGTAAACCCACTAGTATTATAACCTTCAACAAATCTGCCAAAATTTGCATCACTTTTAAATTATCTTTACGATTCAGATAAAATGTCAACAAAAGATCAACTGAACTCTCAAGTACTAACCACTCAAAGTGTTTCTACCTATAACCATTTTAGGCTTGAATTGTTTTCTTCAAATAATGGATCTGCAAGTCCCACCTGTCGCCAAAGAAGCGATTCAATTATTGCAGAAAAACGGTTACGATGCATATCTTGTAGGTGGCGCTGTTAGGGACTTAATCATTAGAGAGATGATAGAAAAAGGAACGAAACAGTTTCCCACCACGGTACAAAAATTAATTGAAACCATTGATATTGATATTGCAACGAATGCAAAACCAGAAGAGATCAAAGCAATTTTCAAAGGATTTAAACAGTTCTACTCTGGAATTCGGCATGGAACAGTCGGAGTGTTTTTTAAAGGCACAAAAATCGACATAACAACTTTCCGGACAGAAGGACGGTATTCTGATGGGCGACGGCCAGATGAAGTACAGTTTGTTGACACCCTGAACACTGATTTGAGCAGAAGAGATTTTACAATCAATGCCATGGCCCTTGATATCAATGGAAAATTGATTGACCCTTTTGGCGGAAGATCTGATTTGGACGAAGGATTGATCAAAGCAGTCGATGATCCATATAAGCGCTTTGAAGAAGATTCTTTGAGAATGTTACGGGCTGTAAGATTTGCTTCTAGGTATGGATTCAAGATTGAAGCAAAAACGTTTCAAGCAATACTCGAAAGGCAAGATTTAATTCACAAGCATTCCATAACAGCCGAACGTATTTTTCTGGAAGTGGAGAAAATTTTCAGTGAGAACCCATCAACTGGGTTTCCGCTGATGCTGGACACAAACTTGTCCAACATAGTTTTTCCTCTGGAACATGAAACTTACGTTGCATTTCGTGAAAAGATTACAAAGTGTCTAAGATGCGTCGAAGCCGATTTCATTTTAGTTATGGCTGTGCTTTTTTCGCAAACCTACCAAACATCTCTACGAATGAGAAAGGCCCTTTCATTTAACAATATCCAAAAAGGCAGCAAACAACTTATGAAAAGGTTTCCAGGATTGAGCAAGTGGAATGCTCTTCGGATTTGTTTCCTATGTGTTTATACAAGCGATTACTTTGTTCTTTCTGATGAAAGTTATAATTCGTGTGAAGCTGCTAGATGGTATTATATTGGAGTAGATTTTTTTAAAAAGAGACATGCACCGTTTGCAGAAGAGATTCCTTCTCAAGGCCTTAAACTGTTTCAGTGCATGAAATTGTCATCTCTGAAGAAGACAGAAAATTTTATACATTTGAATACCGACATGGAAATCTTTCAGAAACGGTTTTCATTTAAACTTTTGCCTTTCAATGGAGATGATCTGAAGGCGTATGGACTCAGAGGAAAGGCGTTGTCACTAGTGTTGGAAACTCTTTCTATTCTATCCTTCTCACATGAAATTTGGGATGCTGATCGTGCAAAAGAATCGTTGGAAAGCTGGAAGCTAGACAAAAATGTAGAAATCGGACAGTTGCGTAAACTTG
>JALUTL010000265.1:7799-10740 GCA_027016475.1 Candidatus Heimdallarchaeota archaeon | reverse complement strand
AGCAATAACTGCAATAAAGTTTTCAATTCCTTCCTCTGTGCTTTTATAGTTTCTTCGAGCGCCACTATCTTTTGAGGCATATCAAAAATTGGTGCTGAGAGAATTTTTCTTAAATTTCTGGAAATGTTGGAAAGAGAAACTGCATACTCCATTGCAGGAAAGCCACATTTGAAACGAATTTTCTTTCCTTCAACAGAAGTGATGAGGAACAACTCAATGTCTCTTGTATTGCTCAAATGGGTGCCACCACAAAGGTTTTGATCGACTATGTCGCGTTCAGTGCCAATTTGGACAACCCTATAGATAACCTTACCTGAAGGAATTTGGTCTCCTCGAAGGTTTAGTTCTCTTAAATCCTGCTCATGCAACATCAATGATGAAATCGGAAGGTCTTTGTGAATTGCCGAATTGATAAGCAGTTCTACCTCTTCCAATTGGGTTTCCGTAAGTTTTCTGCTTACTCCAATTTGACTTTCATGTTCATCCATCTCCACTCTGGTTGTTTCTATGCCGTATTTTCTTTCCAATATTGCGGAAAACAAATGTTGGCCCGAATGCATTCTGGCCAAATTGCTCCTTCTTTCATGGTTCACTTGGATCTTAACTTTGTCACCTACCTTAAGCAAATTTGGCATGTCTACCTCCAGCCAGATATCACCTTCTTTGGTTTCCGTAACGGAAAGAACATTAATAGTTTGGCCTATAGTTTCAAGAGTTCCTGTATCTGAAGGCTGCCCACCTCCTTCAGGATAGAAAATATTTGGTTCTAGCATTATTCTGTTGCCCTCAACTGTAATAATTGTTGCGTCTGAGGGACCACAGAACATCCCGCTTTTCCAATAAATGGGAATTTCCTTCACAGCTTTCTGTTGAATTACCCTATTTTGTAGTTTGCGATTGCTCGAAAATATTATGAAATCGCCAATCACCCTCTGTCATTGCATATCTTTGAGTCTATTATGGAATACTCTTTTGAAGTTTCTTAATTATTGCAACAAAAAGTAAGCGTTCTTCTCCCTCTATAGGGGAATAGCTTTTAAAGAAGAAGCGTGAATGTAATTTAGTCTATCGAGGAATTTTAATGAGTGAAGAGGAGACTAAAAAACCAGCAGAAGTTACCATAGCCCACATGACTGTGATCGATGAAAACAACCCTATCAAGTTGCCTGACAAATTCATAGAAGCTTTGCAACCAGATCAGGGACGATATGCGGTTATCATCTTGGCACCGAACACAAGGATCATTAGAATAATCCCAACCAATTCGTCATCGGTGGCAAAAATCAATATCAACATCGGAAAATTGTCCCCAGATTTCCTTAGACAAATGGGATCCATTTTCATCAGGTTGGGAATAAAGACTTTGTATTCAACGGGGCTCTGCTTCACCCAAGATGCTTGTGTATATGAGGGATATTTCGACAGTACTGAGCTTGAAAATGTCTCTGTTGAGACGATCAAGAATGAATTCAAGTCGATTCCCGGTGTTGCAACGGTAACAATAGACATGCTGGAAGCTTAAAGCGCACCAATAGGTCTATGTGTGCTTCAAAACATTATTCTATTTTGTTTGTTTACTATAGTATGTGACTTATGATCAGTTAACAGAAACTCTTTTTCAAATTCCGAGTGGATATGGTGATGGAGGCGAAAACTTTGGGGCTTACCTTGTCGTTGACAAGCCTTCTGTGGTAATTGGGGCATCAGGGTCTTCATTTGTCAACAACTTGGAAAAAACGCTCAAAGAGTTGAAGATTCAAGAATTCAACTTGTTGTTACCAAATGTCACAATTCATGAGCTCATTGCATTGAAGGACTTCAACAAGAAATTCAAGAATACAAAAATCATGGTGCATAAGTCGATCTCCCAAATTGTTCAAAATCCTCAAAGTCTATATTTTGACAAACGATTCCAGAATCCACCAGAGCACTTTCTTCGGGAATTAACAAAACAAATCCCCAAGAAAATTGAAAATGTGGTTTCAATTGACAGATCAACGAACATCCAATTGGAAACAACAAAAATCTTGGTCATCCCATTTCCCGGCCCCCATTCAGGGCATACGTTTCTGTACTCTACAGATCACCGTGCATTGTTCTCAGGAATTTTGGTTGGTGTAACCCCCCTAGATCCCAACTTCTATTATCTTGATCTGACCTCTTCCCTTGATCAGTACCTGCTGGGCTTGGAGTTTATCCAACAGGCTACAGCAGAAATTCATGCACTAGCCTACGATCGGCGTCAGTTTCTGAGAAACCAACACATTTTAACCGCCTACCTTAAATCTTCAATATCTGGGGACTTGGAAAGAATAACGGAGACCTGCAAAACCGCGAAGTCGTTTGAAGAAATTTTACAAGAATTCAAACATTACAAGTCAGATTCGTTATTCTATCCGTATTCCAAGTTAAATTTTGTCGCTACCTCTTTACAATGCTTGTTAAACTATCTTGTGTCAAAAGGCACACTTATAGAAAAGGGTTCAAAGTATGTAGTTCAATAACTCAACTTTGACATAGTGAATTTCATGTTGCAACTTATGGATCTCTGTTTTTTGTCAGGCGGAACTGGTACACCAAAATTGCTCCAAGGTTTTATGAAAATACATCCTCATGAAAGGCAATCCATTATTTGCAACAATGGCGATGATTTCATTTGGTACGGTTTGACAATCTGCCCTGATTTGGACACTGTTCTTTATCTTTATTCGGGACTTTTAGATACACAGAAATTTTGGGGAAGAAATGATGAAACTTTCAATGCTCTTTCGACTTTGAAGTCCTTGAATCTGCCTGCTTGGTTTCAGGTTGGCGACAAGGATCTAGGCCTCCACATTTACCGGCATTATTCTCAGAATCTAGGAAAGTCGCTGACACAAATCACAGAAGATGTATGTAATCATTGGAAAATACTTGCAACAGTCCTTCCGATGTCCGATCA
>JALUTL010000265.1:0-7789 GCA_027016475.1 Candidatus Heimdallarchaeota archaeon | reverse complement strand
CCCTGTAACAACCATTATTCAAACAGTTGATAATGAAAAGCTGCATTTTCAGGAATATTTCGTGAAGCTCCGAACCAATGTAGCAGTAAAAGAAGTTGAATTTGTCGGTTCCCAAGATGCTAGTCCTTCAAAACGTGCGATGGAAGCCTTGCAGAATGCCACGAAAATTATTATTGGCCCCAGCAATCCGATTACAAGCATCGGCCCGATACTATCCATAGCGGGTTATCGAGAAATGCTTCGGAGATGTCAATCAAAAGTCATTGCTATTGCCCCGATTATTGGTACAAAGGCTGTTTCAGGGCCAACCTCAAAACTAATGGAGGCGATGGGGTTCAGTTCAAGCATTGAAGGCCTTGCAAAATATTATGAGAATTTGGTTGGAATGATGATTCTCCATGAAACAGACAGGGATCAAGGCAAAGCTCTTGCATCATATGGAATTGAGGTGCATTATTCAGATATTCTGCTTGATAGCCAGCAGAAGAAAATTAATTTGGCACAAACAATCCTTGATATGATCTAATTTGCTGAGAAAAATATCGGTCTCTTGCTGAGGAATATTGACATTGGTAATTTTCTGGTTGGGTAGTCTCCAATCCTTTCTTTCAATTCCTGGACAACGGTGTCTCTTTTGAAAGTTAACTTTGAGCCATCTCGTGTTCTTGGCTTTAGAATGCCAGTTTTGACTTCCTCATTACCGATGATAAAGATCAAGGGTATCCATACTCTTTCTGCTTCACGTATCATTTTTCCAACCCTTTCACCTCTATCATCAACATCAGCTCGTATGCCTGCTTTCGTCATCTCTTCGGCAAGTTTGATGCAGTAATCCAATTGGCTCTCAGTAACTGGACACAGACGAACCTGAACAGGTGCAAGCCACAATGGGAAGGAAGGTTTTTGCCCTCGTTTGGCTTTCATGGCTGCCTGCTCAAGAATTCCATATAACACACGCTCTATTGCTCCACTAACGGATGCATGCAGAATGTATGGGTCATGCTTCTGTCCATCATCACCAATATACTTGATGTTGAACCGTTGAGCATTCTCCACATCAATTTGTACCGTTGAAAGTGCGGCGGCTTTACCTTGACCATCAATCACATTGAATTCAAATTTGCAGACAAAGTAGGCATATCTTTTATCAAAAAGTTCCAGCATCACTGGTCTATCAAGAAGTTTGATCATGCTCAGTATCCATTCCTTGTTTTCTTCAAAGAAATCTCGCTGGAACCTAAAAACTGCTTCATAGTCGAGTTCAAAATCTGCCATCATCTGCACACACAGTTCATACTGTTTTTTGAACTCCTCTTTAGCCATATCCATGTCTGCAACAATAGTATGCTGATCTGGCATAGAAAAGGTTCGAAGTCTTCTCAGAGCGGCCAGTTCACCACGCTGTTCTCTCCTGAAGCTGTAGTGTGTCATTTCGAACAGCTTCAAAGGAAGTTGCCGATAGGAAATTGTGGCATCTGAAGCAATCAAAAACTGGCCAAAGCAGGCTGCAAACCGCAAGAAAAACCTGTCTGATCCGCTGCTCAAAACGTATTGTCTTGCAGGAAATCGGTTCATGTAGCTTGCAAGTGCGGGATGGTTGAAATCATACATTATGGGGGTTTCAACTGCGTATGCACCATGATCTATCATGGTATTTGTGACATGATCTTCCAATAGTCTTTTGACAACCCATCCATTGGGATACCACCGCATATTTCCCGCATCGCTTGCTTCCTCATAGTCAACAAGCTCAAGCCTTTGCATGAGTTCTACATGTGTTGGAGGTTCTTCCGCTGCTCTCCTTTTCTGTGTCTCATATTCGAAGAACTTTTTGAAATTAGACTTTGGTTCAAATTTGAACTCATTGAAAGGAATCAAATCTCCATCTTTGGAAACCACAAAAAAGTCGTGTTTCGTCTCATCCTCTGCAATGAGGGCTGCGCTTACAATCTCATTGTCATCTTCGGCAGTTGTTTCAATGGTGAATTCTCTACTTAGTTCAGAAAGCGGATGTCCCTTTACCTTGATGGTGAACCCTTTGTACCATCCAAAAGGAGCCCTAACAACCAGTTTGAACTGTTTCATGGAATTGAGCCTAGCCTCAACTTCCCTCATGACTTTTAGGGCAACATCTGGACGTGCCGGTTTTGAAGTCAAGTGAACCCATGGATAGCAGACGATGTTTGTTGCTTTCAGCTCTTCAGCAACTTTAATGATTTCATCTACTGTTCTATTGGCCACAGATTCAAAATTTCCCTCGTCCGTTTTTTCGACCGCCATCATCGCAACCAGAGCATCCTTCACATGTACAGGCTCTTTTGAAACCTCTTCTGCTGCTTTGATGGCTTTCTTCTTTACTTCATATTCAAAATCGTCAGAATGCAATAGCAGGATTTTCAATCTTTTTCACCATTGAATGCTAATGGAACCTGCTATTCGGTCTTTATATAGATTCTTATTCAATTCTAGGGTTAGAAAACCTGTTCTACGTCTGGCCTCTCTAGATCTTTCTTTGATATTGACCAAATTTCGATTTCATCGTCTTGAACATCATCAGAAGTTTGTTTGATTGTATCTTTGGCAAGCTGAATGATCTCTTCCAATGTCAAGTCTTCCTTATAATGTTCCTTCAGATAACTCATGGCCTTGGCGTCACCATAGCCAATTGCTTTGGCACGAGTCTCAGAAAGACCGCCTCCAGGATTGACAAAGAAGATTCTTGGAGACCCGTCAAAATCTATTCCACCCAGCAGAAGGCCAATACCCAAAGGTCTCAGCCCTCCTTGTTGTGTGAACATGTGTGCATAATCTGCCAATCTGGTCGCAATATAACGAATGTCGGCAGGCGCGCCATATGTCATTTTGTGAATTTGAGCCTCAACTCTTGCCCGATTGATCAAAACTCTTCCATCTGCTGCAAAACCTGCGAAAATAGCTGCAAAATGATCATCTACTTGAGAGATCTTGCTGTTTGGAATATCCAAATCTGATGCACGAATTTGTCCTGCAAGAACCACTCCTTCATTTGACTTGATTGCAACGCTTATCGAACCACGACGCATTGCCTCTCTTGCATATTCGGTTTGGATGATTCGTCCATCAGGACTGTACATAGTCGAGCTGCGATCATAACCTAAAGATGAACCTGGTGGTAACATACTTCTCATCTACCTCCTAATCTTTCAATGGGTACTTATTACCCAATATTTTCTTCAACTCGTCAGTTGGCACTTCTGTAATCCCATCTTTTGTGATTACAAACATGTCCATCCCATCTCCTGTGGCAATGTCCTTTTTGATTGCTGAACTCAAGGCGAGAGCCGCAACCTTTTTTGCGTTTTCAAGTTCCATGTCTGGTTCGTACATCGCCTCAAGCACACCCAAAGCGAATGGGGATCCAGAGCCTGTGGACACAAATGGGTCACTTGTGATTGAACCTGAGGGATCAAAACTGAAAATATGGCCGCCTTCTTCATCGACGCCTGCCAAGATGGGGCCAACAAAGAAGGGGAAGAAGCTTCTATATTGTCCATACATAATCGTTGCCATGAGGTTTCCAATCATCTTTGTTGGCATTTCCCGTCCTCTGTTGAGTTCAAACAGATTGATTTCTGCACGTAGAAGCTTGATGAGGTACTGTGCGTCTGAAACCATGCCTGCTATTGACATAGCGGTTCTCTTTGAAATCTTATGTAGCTTTTTGGCCCGGGGGGTTGCTACCATATATCCTGCCGAAGCCCTTTTGTCTGCTGCCAAAATAACTCCATCCTTGAATTTCAACGCAACAGTGGTTGTTCCATGAATGGGTTCTGATGGCTTCAGATAATCTGGAAAATCAATATTTGGTTTTCTTTCCATCATTTGTACCTAAATATAATTGATAACCTACCTTAAAAATGACTTAGTCGTAGATGATTATATGCTTCTTAATGTGCAAATTTGGTTTAGCTGTCATGTGATTTTTTCTCAAAGTCTGATCTGATGAACTTTAATGCTCGAACAATTCCTGTATACTGTGAAAGGTGTTCTGCAATCATTTGGTATAGTTGATTCCCTTCTTGTGTTAATGAGTATGCATGAATAACTTGCCCTGTCTCATTGACGATTGTTCCATTTAGTAGAAATCCTTTTCTGGTCAGTTTGTTGACATATTCCTCGAACCTTTGAAATGAGAGCATCGAATAAGCCAAGTTGTTCCGAAAGTCATTTGATATTTTGACATAGTATCTGTATGCCTCTTTCAAGTTAACCGGGGCCTGTGGGGCGCCAAAGCAGAGAATTACTGCATCTTGAAGCGTGATGGCACGGGAACCCGGAAATGACACTGTATGCACCGCATTAACTGTCAATTGCAACTTATACTATGTCAATAATATTATTAAAACTATCAAGAGGTAGTTCAAAGTGAATCAAGTTTAACAAAAGCGCCACTTCATGAATCAAATGGGATTTTCTTAAAGGCTTTTTTTAATCTAGGAGTATTTTTCGGCACTATTTCCTACAATGGGAAAAACCGCTCTCCTTTCCTCCTCGATTTAAAAGTGATTTGAAAGTGATTCTCCTAGGATTGTATCAACTGCACCAATACAGCGATTTTAGTTTTGGATCATTATTTCAACTGCTTTGATGATTTGCTCTACCTCATTAATCTTGTCGGCCAATGCCTTTTTCCGTTTTGTATATTCTTCCTCAATTATTTCGCCAGTCTCTCTTTTGATGTAAAGCATCTCGATATCCTTTCTGAGTGTTTTTAATTCATTCTTCAAATCGTGGAGCCAATTCCTGAGATGTCCATCCACAACACTTTTCTGATCCATCAACAGTTCAATATTGTCCAAATACTGCTGTTTTGCCTCCCTTAGCGTCTCTTTTGATATTTCAGACCTACCTTTCAAATCCTGAAGTTTAGCAAACTTTTCCCTTGCCGATTCGATTTGATCAATCAACGTTTCAATGGGCAATTCTTCAGGTAAGTTGCTGAATGTTTTTGCCTCCTCGTTTAATGACTGAACTTCTTTTTTCAGTTCCTGAATCTTTGGAAGTGCGTAATCTCTGGAAACAAGTCCTGACTTTACCTGTTCGAGCAGAGAATTTACCTCATCCAACAGCTGCTTCTTTTTCTCATTCAGTTGCCTTCTCTTCCCACGAGATGCAAGTACTCTGTAATACAAACCTCTGTCAAACTCTGGCAATTTGGCTTTCGGCTTCTCTTCGACTGCTGGGGCTTCAGATTCTTCCAAATGGACTTCTTCTACTTTTGGTGGTTGTTCTACTCTTTCTAGCTTTGTTCCACAAAATCTGCAATACTTCCAATTTTCCTTGATGCTGTTTTGACATGTAGGACAATTTAAAGTGCTCATTAATTGGATCTAACTTTTTTTTGATATAAAGCTTCCTTATTAGTATTGTTGCATTTTACACTTCTACAAGGGTTATTCAAGCGGAATTGGCTCTACTTCCAACCCCTTTTCTTCTAGCCATCTCGTCGCATCAATTGCAGCTCTGCACCCATCACCGGCAGCTGTAATGGCTTGTCTGTACCGCACATCAACGACATCTCCCGCAGCAAAAACACCTTCAACAGAAGTCATGGTGTGTTTGTACGTCTTGATGTAGCCTGATTCATCCATATCTATCTGACCTTTGAAAATGCCCGTGTTTGGTGTATGCCCAATTGCAACAAACAATCCGTCAATGGGGAGCTCCATTTCCTCTCCGGTTTTCGTATTGGTCAAAGTGACTCCCACAACCTTTTCGAGGAAACCATCTTTCTTGGAATGTACCTCTTTTACCACATGATTCCAAATGATTTCGATCTTGTTGTTATTGAACACTCTATCTTGCATAATTTTTGAAGCTCTGAATTGGTCTCGTCTGTGTATTATGTATACTTTGGATGCGTACCTTGTCAGGAAAAGGGATTCTTCCATCGCTGAATCTCCTCCACCGACAACAGCAACAACTTTTTCCTTGTAAAACGCTCCATCACAAGTTGCACAGCTTGAAACACCTGAACCAATTAACCGTTGCTCCGATTCAATTCCAAGCCACTTTGCGCTTGCTCCTGTGGCAATGACAACAGAATTTGCTGTGAATTCACGATCATACGTTTTGACTGTAAATGGTGGGCCATTAGTAAAATCGACTTCTGTAACATCTTCATTTAATATTTCTGCACCGAATCGAATTGCCTGATTTCTCATCTCTTCCATCAACTTAGGCCCCATAATTCCTTCTGCAAAACCAGGAAAATTTTCAACTTCCGTTGTGAGCATCAATTGCCCTCCAGCTTGATACCCTGCAAGTACCAACGGCTTCAATTCACCTCTTGCCAAATAAATTGCGGCAGTATATCCGGCAGGTCCTCCTCCAATAACTATGACATTTCTGTGAGTTTGGGTAATTTCTCCCATGATGTAAAATTCGAAACCATTCTTTTTAACATAGTAGTTGTTGAAATCGGACAATGCTAAAAATTTAGAAATCAAAATTGATTTGCTGAATTTTAGGTCTTTTCAAGTCATCATCTATTAACTCTACTGATGGCTTTTCCAAACTTCCGTAGTCTTCATCATCTTCATTATCACTCTTTTCTTCTTCAACTTCATCACTATTTACAAATTTCCACGATTTTAATTCAATTGAAAAGTAAACATCGTCCTTGCCGGGACAGCTCACTCGAATCGTTAGTTGGTTTTCATTGTGCTCAACCACTTCAGGATGCAAACACTCCTCTTTCAATTTGTCAAATAAATATTCAACATAGGCACGTGAAATAACTTCGGTATTGCTGTCCAAAATTTTCTTTCCTATTTGTCCCAAATGATAGTGGACACTTCTTCCTTGTCTTTCTGCCTCAACTAAACTAGTTTCTTCTAACCTCATGATGTGGTGCCTAACAGTGTCATGATGGTATTCCAAATTTTGGGCAATTTCAGTTTGGTAGCAGTTGGGGTTGTTGACAATGAATTCAAAGATCTTCTGGCTGACTGGATTTCTCAATACAACAAACGCTTTTTCTACTTCCGCATCTCTTAGTGCTGTTGAAAAGTAGACTCGTTTGCCGGCAAATCGAGTTGTACTTACTAAACCTGCCTCCGCTAGTTTTTTCAAATGCCATGCAACAGTCCCATGTGGCAAATCTAATTCTGAAGCAATTTCGAAAAAATAGCTTCCTGGACTTTCTGAAACAATCTGGTAAATTCTTCTCCGTAACGGATGCATCAATAGAACTGCTCTTTTTTCCTTCGCCATTCAAGACACCAGTTAAACACTACGTATAAATTATGGCCAACATCTTTTTTAAGGTCATTTGTCAAGAGTGTGATGAACCGCTTGAGACTCAACGAAAATTTTCATCAAAATAATAGGTCTGCAAATTTCTCAAAAATGTTCCCTTGATCCGATCTTTCGAGCAATCCCTTTAAATTGAGAAAAGATTTGGTTTGATTATGGCCGAATTGACAGCAAATAGCCTCATTATTGGGCTAGCTTCCGTCATTTTCATTTTGATTGTTTCAAGAATAGCTTATTTTTTTGAAAAGCGAAGTGAAATGTCAAAGGAAATGGCAAATTTAGGAGTTCTTGCCATCGCATTGTTCATTACGTCTGATTTACTCGTAAGATTCATGGGTGACTTGGGTGTTCTTCCCTTGGTTGATCTTCAAGATATTCTGAAATACTCCTTGACTGGATTGGTATTGGTTGTTTACATCTTTTACTTCTCTAAATTTTCATACATCAATCAAAGTCTGCAAAACATAGCTGTCAATCAAGAGAAAATCGGTAC